>JAVSLW010000029.1 GCA_039666455.1 Methanobacterium sp.
TCAAATTAGAAAATTAATCCAAAAATACTTCATCCATTACTCTAAATCGTTATCATTCGCCAGAGAATGGATTAAAAGATTCATGCCAAAAGTTAAAAAAGTTTAGCGATTAACTATAAATCCTGGTTTTTAATTTTAGTTATTATTTTTAATCTGAATTATTCATACTTTAAAATTATAGGAACATATATATACCATGAAACTATTTAGGTATACCTAACAATAAATTTAGGTATGTCTAAAATTATTGTTTGAGATCTATAATTTAAAAATAACAAACAAAAAGGAGGTGAAAAAATGAGAAGACAAGTGATTTTAATAGTAATGACATTTGTTTTCGCACTGCTTCTTTGCGGAGCAGTCGCAGCAGCGACAACCGAAGGTGATTCTGGAAGCATAAATGTAACACAACAGTCAAATAACTCATCAGTCAATCAAAGTGAAAATGTAGAAGTAAAAGAAGCAAAACCAAAGATGGCGATATTTTTACATGACGCAGATTTAAGATCTGCCGAGGCATTTGATAAAATACCTGTTGCTGACAGACCAGTAAATCTAAGTATATATCGGACACTGAAAGCAGCAGAATATATCAATGAAACATTAGACCTTACAAAATACAGAGTTATCATTGTTCAAACAGGAGGGCACGGAGGAGCACCAACCCAGCAATTAAATGCAATGCTTCCATTACTTAGATCTGCACGCGACGCTGGTGCGGAAATTGCAATAATGGGTGTTGGGCACAACATAAGCACAATAAATCTTACACAACATCCTTTTATATCTGGATACTTCCAGAATCTGGTACATTTTGGAACTATCCCCAACAGCATAAACGCCCACAATTTGCTAAACTACACTTATTCAAAGTTCATGAATGGAACAGCCAATATCCATCCTCCTGCACATCTGCCAACACCAGGGATTTATCATCCTAATGCACCGGGCTTTTTTTTCAATAACACTGCAGATTATATTTCATGGGCTAAAAATCGGACGGACAACCGGTTCGACGCAACTAAACCAACTGTTGGTATTCTTGCATGTCCACAATTTACAAGTGGATATGTAATGGATGAATTTGTCCGCAAAATTGAGGAACACGGTGCAAATGTAATGATAGTTTATCCTGTTCGTGGCACGATAACTGATGTAAGCATAAGAAATCCAGAAATTCCGCTCTTTTACATGGACAGTAAGCCTCTAGTTGACGTGGTTATATCTTTCCACAACGTCGTTAAGACCATCCCAGATGAAATGAGGGTAGATCAATTTAAAGAGCTTAATGTATCCGTTCTTGGTGGAATTTCACTAGGAGGTATGTTTGGAAGGATGACTCCTGAAGAATGGAAGAACTCCACAAGAGGTGTTGATCTGGCGCATGTTGGGTTTATTTTTACACCGAAAGAACTGATTGGTGTTGCTGCCCCTACGGTGATTGCTGGTATTCACATAGACGAATCTGGAGCAAGGATTGATGTGCCTATACCAGAACAGATTACAAGACTTGTTGGTCGTGCAATAAATCATGCCCTGCTGAAGCACAAAGAAAATAAAGATAAAAATATTGCTATTATACACTTTGAATATGCTGCAGCTGGACTTAATATCCACAAAAGTTTAGAACAGTTACTCAGTGCAATGTACAGTGAAAAATACACTGTTAATCCAATGAACGAGAGTGAAATTACAAATGCAATGATAGCACACGGCCGTAATATCGGTATGTGGGCTCAATCTACTTTGGAGATGATGGTACAGAATCATAGAGATAAGCTTGTTCTGATCCCAATTTCTGAATATGAAAAATGGTTTAAAGATATTATACCTGAACATAGACAGAAAGAGGTGCTTGCATTCTGGGGAGAACCTGCAAATGGTTCTATGGTAGTAAAGCATGAGGGAAAACCATATTTTGTTATCCCTATGGTTAGAACAGGTAATATTATGATAATGCCACAACCATCCAGAAGCGGAGGAACTGTTGATGAAAGAGTTGTATACCATGATGCGAAAATGCCACCACATCACCAGTACATTGCGTTTTATCTCTGGCTGCAACGACAGAACATCGATGCAATTATCCACTTCGGTACACATGGAACACAGGAATGGTTGCCAGGTAAAGAAAGAGGGCTATCAGTAGATTGCTGGCCATCTCTTATGAGTGGTGAAATTCCTATAATTTACCCTTACATCGTCGATAATGTTGGAGAAGCAACCATAGCAAAGCGCCGTGGCGATGCTGTAATCATCAGTCACATGACACCACAACTGGTAGCAGCAGGCTTGCATGGAGATTTGAGAATTCTTCACGATATGATCCATCATTACAAAGAAATTCCAGATCCTGTTGTGCAGGATGGAGAACGGCGGCAGGTCATTAAAAAAGCGATCGATATGAACATTGATAAAGAGATGGGAATGCCGGGCTTTGAAGGGATTCCGTGGGATTTAAATCTTACTGATATGATCCACAAACACATTCATATGATCGAAAGTCAGGTGATACCTGTAGGGCTGCATATTCTCGGAGAAATTCCTAATAAGGCACTTATGAAAGAGACAGTGCTTAAGATGCTCGGTCCAGTATTTATCAAAGAGATCATAACGGTTGGTAACATAACAGGAGTTTATGAATGCAAAGTAGAAGAAGATGCAAGAGCCAGAGCAAAAGATATGTTGGATATGGCACTCCTCAATAAGACATCACTTATAGACATTCAGCGACAGATACTGAACAATAATTCATCAGATAAACTCACGAAGGATTTAGAAAAAGGAATATTATATTTTAAGAACTTCTTGCTTGTAGATAGTGAAATTAAATCTATTATAAGCGCTCTTTCAGGCGGGTTCATTCCTCCAAGTTCTGGAGGAGATCCGATTCGTAATCCTGAAAGTCTGCCTACTGGACGTAATCTTTACTCCTTCGATCCAAGAGAAATACCTACAAAAACTTCATGGGAAATTGGAAGAAATACTCTGCACGCATTTCTGGAAGAATATAATGCAACACATGGAAAGTATCCAGACAAGATAGCATTTATTCTATTTGCAGGTGAGACGATGCGCCATCGTGGTGTTGCAGAAGCACAGATTCTTTATGCACTCGGTGTTGAACCAGTATGGGACAGTAGCAATCGTGTGCGTACAGATATAAGAGTATCTAATGGTTTACGACTTATCCCTGATGATAAGCTTGGTCGTCCACGAATTGATGTTGTTGTCACTATAACCTGCCTTTATCGAGACACATTTTCATGCCGTGTTAATCTTATCGATGCGGCGGTGCGGCTTGTTGCCAATCATACAGAAAATGGACAAATAAATCATATACGGCGCAATTATCTTGAACTTAGAGATAAGTTAATGAAAGATGGTGTTTCGGATGAAAATGCAAACAGATTGGCATCAGCCCGTATATTTGGACCAGCATCTGGTGCTTATGGTCTCGGACTTGGAAATGCAGTTGCAGACAGTGGAACATGGGGTGAAAGAAGTGAATTAGCAAGTTTCTACCTCAATCGAATGGGTAATATCTATTCTGCAAATATGTGGGGAGAACATAATCGATCTGTCTTTGAACAGATCTTACGCAAGACAGATGTAGCTATTTTCAGCAGATCATCTAACAACTGGGGATTACTGACAACAGATCATCCATTTGAGTTCCTGGGCGGTCTAAGCATGGCGATTGAACATCTTGATGGAAGAAAACCACAATTGATGATCACTGATCTACGCAATCCATATGGAGATACCAAAATCATTTCATTAGATAGGATGCTTCGAACAGAGCTTCGAGCCCGACCTTATAATCCAAGGTGGATTAAGGGATTGATGGAGCATGGTTTCAGTGGAGCCAGAGAGATGTCAGATGTGATCACCAATCTATGGGGATGGCAGGTTACCACACCACATATTATCACAGATGATATGTGGAATGAGATGTTTGCTACTCTAATTCAGGACAAATACAATCTTGGCATGAATCAATTCTTTGACGCGAACAACCCGTGGGCACAACAATTAATAATGGTGCGGATGCTTGAAACAGTGGAAAGAGGCTGGTGGAATGCTGATTCTGCTATCATTCAAGAACTTACAAGGCAATATATGGAATCTGTTGCAAAGCATGGTTCAGGTTGTTCTGCTGCTCAGTGTGCTAATAAGCGATTCGATGAATTCATTGCCAGACACAGATTTAAAAATGTAACTGGTTCTCCAGCAACATTTGAACCAGGACAGCAATTACCAGCAACCTCAAATACACCCGGACAACCAGGAGTTACACCAGGAGCTTCACCAGGACAGTCAGGAGCTACAGCAACTGAGGTAGAAGCAGCAACTGCACAGGAACCATCAGCAGGAGAAACAGGTGAAAAGGGACAAAAGGCTTATGAGGTAGATAAAACTGATCCTGGCGCTTCTGGCATTCCTGACAAAACACTTACTTACGTTGCGACTGGATTAATTGGCATACTGCTGCTTCTTGGTGCAGGGTTCTTTAGAGAAAGTATCCTAAGCTTCTTAGGACTGTCCAGAAAATAAAAATTTCTTTCCCCCATTTTTATTTTTTTAAATAGAGCTTTAATTGGTATTTAAATTTATAATTTGATTCATTCAAATTAAAGTAATAAAAATAGGACTTAATACAGCTTAAAAGTAATAATTATTGGCTTAGTATTACAGATAAGCCTAAATAAAACCAGAAAGTAATAATAAACATTAAATAGAAAGTATTATATATGCTAAAAATGTAAAAATTGGACTGATTACTATGTTAGAATTATTATGGCAACTGGGAATATTATCAGCAGCCCTGGTGTTTGGTGTTAAAATAGGACTTGCAGCAGGATTCGCCGGTCTTTCAAAGAAGGCTACAGCAGCAATAGCAGCAGGATATGGTGCAGGAATATATATTTTGACATTTTTAATTTCAGGATACACCGATCTGGTATATAAAGTTATGTATGATTATAATTTTGCTATATTCACAGCTATGGCGCTTGTTATCATATATGCGGGTTTCCACACCATCAGAGAATGGAAGGTGCACCGTAAAAATCATGCTAAAGCATCGTGTGCTGCTATGATTGCACCCTGCCCCTGCTGTTTTGGAGCGGTTTTAGCAGCAATAGTGCTTGCATCCCCATTTATTGGAGTTTCAACAGCATTTGTTGGGCAATATGTGGCTGTTTTTTTAAGTATAACTGTACTGGCTTTTTATTTTGCATCTGGTGCAGTGGTTAGAATTACAAAGCAGCCTTACCCTATTTTACTTGGTAATTTCATGCTTTTTGTTGGATTTTACTTTTTAGCGTCTGCTATAGTTATTCCCAATATAAGTAAGGTTCTTCAATCCCCTATGAACCCAATGGATGTACCATCCACTGAAACACTGATCTATGCATCAGTATTTGTGCTTGTACTGATGTTTGCAGGATTTTATATAACAAAAAAGAAGAGTGATTTAATACAAAAATGAGGTGATATATGATGGTGGTAGTTCCTGGAAGTGATATGTTAGCAGCGGCTTTGCATGTGATATCGCAGAGCCTTCTTATACCGGTTATTGTGGGGCTTTTAGCCTTCATGGTTTATGCAATAATCAATTTTGGAGGTTTAATCTCAGAATATTCCGGTAGAATCAATTTTGATGCGGGAAAAGTGGAAAAACTTATAAAAGAAATTTCAAATCCGGGCACCCCAGAAAATATAATGGAAGTAGTGGAAAAGAGTGGTTTACCCCAAAACCACAAAGAAATACTCATAAAAATTGCCGGATCCAGCAATATAGGTTCTAAATCCAGAGAAGCTCTGGCAAGAAAATTAATAGAAAACGAAGAGCTTAAAATAGCTAAAAGTCTTGAAAAAACAGATATGGTCACAAGACTTGGACCCACACTGGGACTAATGGGCACACTGATACCTATGGGGCCAGGATTAGCAGCTCTTGGTGCTGGAAACATCGCCGGCCTGGCACAGGCCATAATAATTGCATTCGACACCACAGTAGTTGGACTTGCTGCAGGTGGTATTGCTTTTGTGATTTCCAAGGTCAGAAAACGCTGGTATGAGGACAACCTCACCACCCTGGAAACACTATCAGAATCAGTTCTGGAGGTTTTAGATGCTTCGAAGACAAAAACGCCGATTACTCAATAGAGAAGATGAAGACCCCATGGCAGGCTCAGCCAACCTCGTAGACGCCATGCTTGTACTGTCTGTAGGATTTTTAATATTTCTGGTTGTATCCTGGAATATGCAGAGTGTGATGTTCAGTGACGCATCACCAGAAGAGAAAAAACAGACCATGGAAGCCATGCAGAAAGCAGCTGAAATACAGCAGGGAAAAGAATTAAACAACACACCCCAAATTCAATCAGGCGAAGGAGAAGGGTTTGTTGAAATGGGAAGAGTGTACAAAGACCCTAAAACAGGTAAACTAATCATGATAGAAGGATAATTCCTTTTTTAAGCCCTTTAAATTATTATTTTTTAAAATTATAATATCAAATAGAAACATTTATATATATACTGAAATCATATTTCAGTTCAGTTGATTTGATCTTTAAGTTCTACAATATTTCAACGTGATTTTCTATGGATAAAAATATCAAATTACTGATACTTGGTGTAGCTGGGCTTTTTGCCCTGTTTATACTTTTAGTAGGTGTAGGTTTAATGATGGGTCCTATTGGTCCCATATTTGGAGGAACAGTTGCAGTCATACCTATCCAGGGTGAAATAGGTTATGCATCTTCAGATATACTTGGTGGAAGTATTACCAGTCCAGATACAATAAAAGATCAGATTAAAGATGCTGAAGAAGACCCCACCATAAATGCAATCCTTCTGGATATAAATAGTCCGGGAGGAACACCAGTTGCAAGTACAGAAATCATGGAAGCTGTTAAAAATTGTAGCAAGCCCGTTGTAGCATGGATAAGTGATACAGGAGCATCAGGTGCCTATCTTGTAGCATCAGGAGCAGATAAGGTTGTTGCAAGTAGATCATCATGGGTTGGAAGCATAGGCGTTATAATAACCCTAACAGATCTCTCTGATCTTTATAAAGCCATTGGAGTTGATATATACTCCATTAAAGCAGGTAGATTTAAGGACATGGGTGCTAATTACAGAGATTTAACCGGTGAAGAAAAGCAAATGCTCCAGGATATGATCAATGAAGAACATAATAATTTCATTTCCATTATTGCAGAAAACAGAAAATTAGACATTAACCACGTGAGAAGTTTAGCTGAAGGACAGGTATTCACAGGCGCACAGGCAAAGGAACTTAAATTAATTGACGAAACCGGTGGAAAGGATCAGGCTCTGGATATTGCAGCAGAGCTTGGAGGAATTGGAATTGGGGAGCAATACGAGGTTGTAACCATGACCCGGCCGCAGACAATTGAAGATATTTTAAGTGGTTTATCATCTAAAATTGGTTACTCTGTGGGCAGGGGAATTGGGAGTATAATTAAAAATGATAATCTTCAAAATTTATTTTATTAAAAAGTGACAATTAAATTTAAATCAAATAAAATCAAATAAGTAAGTTATACTTAAAAAAATATAGAATTTTAAAATAATTGAATTAACCCGAATACCTGGAGGTTAAGTTATGGTTGTTAAAGTTGAAGTATTTACATCTCCTTCATGCCCATACTGCCCTATGGCTATTGACGTTGTAGATGCGGTAAAAAAAGAAATGCAGGACGATATTGAAGTTGAAAAAATTGATATCATGAAAAACCGGGAAAAAGCAGTTGAATACGGCTTAATGGCAGTTCCTGCCGTTGCTATTAACGGCGTTATTAAATTTGTTGGTGCTCCTTTAAAGGAAGAACTGGAAAAAGCAATTAAAGAAGAAATTGTTCGATGAAAAAAATGGAAGTTCACAGTGAATCTTTTCTTGGAGGGTCAAAAAACTATAATCTGGGGAAATTAACTGAAAAAAAACAAAATCCTCCTTATGGGATTACTACAGGAAGCGGTGCAGCAGCTGCGGCTCTTGCTGCATTTTTATCCCTGAAAAATAAGAAGATACCTGCTGTAACTGTTGATTCTCCTTTTGGAAAACTTGATATTGATGTTTACTGTTTTAAAAAATTAAATTCTAATTCTGGAAGGGCATGCATAATCAAAATGCCCTATAACGACCCTGATGTTACCAAGAACCTTAAAATATGTGCTGATGTCAGGATCAATGATTTTAACAAAATAACAGTGAAAGGCGGTAAAGGGGTGGGTGTTGTAACAAAGCCTGGCCTTCAGGTTCCTGTTGGTAAACACTCCATAAATCCAGTTCCTATGCAGATGATAAAATCTAACCTCCAAAAAGTTCTCCCTGATGGAAAAGGGGCTGAAGTAACTATTTTTGTGCCCCGTGGAGAAGAAATTGCAAAAAAAACTATGAACTCCCGTCTTGGAATTACAGGAGGAATTTCAATACTTGGAACAACAGGTATTGCTCGCCCCATGTCTTCTAATGCTTATAAAAAGTCCTTAGCATGCCAGATTGATGTTGCAGTTGCTGAAGAATTCAAAGATCTGATTTTTGTCCCGGGAAATATTGGAGAACGAATTGCAAAGGAAATTTTAGATGTTAATGAAGACCAGATAGTCCAGATGGGAAACTTTGTGGGTTTTATGCTTGATAAAGCCCAAAAGAAGGGAGTTTGTAAAATTACATTGCTGGGACACGCTGGAAAAATCGTTAAAATTGCGGCTGGAATATTTAACACCAAAAACAGTGTTGCAGATGGAAGACGTGAAATAATAGCGGCTTACTGCGGACTTTCAGGTGCTGACAGACAATTAATAGATCAAATTTTTAGATCAAAAACCACTGAGGATATGATAGATATTTTAGATAGAGAAAACATGACTCTGGACGTTTTTAGTAGGATAGGAGAAGCTGTTAAAGAAAAATGTCAGGAAAGAGTGGAAATAGATTTTGATGTTATTATTGTTAGAATGGATGGTAGGATCCTTAACAAGCCCTGAAATCCTATTAATTAAACATAAATTCATAACTGCTTCTTTTAATTAATGATATGCATTTAAACTGATCTAATTACATTTAAAATCATCTGTATTTAATAGATTGGAGCTGAAAATCATGGAAAAATCATTCACCCACCTTTCAAAAAAAGGTGTTCACATGGTAGAAGTATCAGATAAACCAGTTGTAAAAAGAACTGCTATAGCAAAGGGTAAAATAGATCTGCAAAAAGAAACCATCAGGCTCATTGAAAATGAGGAAATAAAGAAGGGTAATGTGCTTACAACAGCCCAAATTGCAGCTATAAGTGCTGTAAAGTCAACACATCATCTTATTCCCTTGTGCCACTCCCTTAAAATTACAGGGGTTGATGTGGGGTTTAATGTAAATAGTGAAGATATTGAAGTTGAAATCAGTGTTACGTCCCTTGGAAAAACCGGCGTTGAAATGGAAGCACTTACAGGAGCAAGTGTAGCACTTTTAACCATCTGGGACATGGTAAAAAGTGTCGAAAAAGATGAAAACGGCCAATATCCTTCAACTAAAATTTCTGACATTGTTGTTGTTAAAAAAGAGAAAAAATAATTGACTTATCTTTTATTTTTAACTTTTTACTGCTCCACCAATAGCGCCACCAATTCCCATCAGGATCAAAGACTGGATGATGGATATAACAACAAGTATTATTCCGGCTGCAAGTCCTGCTAAAAACCCTGCAATACCTGCAAACAATGCTCCACCAATTACGATCAGCACAGCAAGCACTATTCCTCCAAAAGCACCGGCTACGGCTGCATTCCAGGCACC
Source organism: Methanobacterium sp. (assembly GCA_039666455.1). Classification (NCBI taxonomy): domain Archaea; kingdom Methanobacteriati; phylum Methanobacteriota; class Methanobacteria; order Methanobacteriales; family Methanobacteriaceae; genus Methanobacterium; species Methanobacterium sp. The sequence continues at coordinate 9,830 of JAVSLW010000029.1, forward strand.
ATTCAAGACTCCGCCGCCGACCATTAAACCAACAATCAAGCCTGCTACAAACAATCCAAAATAAAAGCCTATCGCACCTGCAAAGCCAAATAATGCAGGCAATATAATGGATAAAATAAACCCAATTACTACTGCTCCCCAGTTTACCATTTAAATACCTCCTTTAGATAAATTATTATTATGTTCTTACTTTTTAATATATTTTTCTTTTTAATCCTGAAAATCCCTTTAAAATAAAGGTAATTGCCTGTTAGAAACATGCTGGAATTACTGGAATGATTTCAGGTTTTATCTTTCTAATTTTAACTTATTACCTGTATAATTTGTTCTACATTTAAGAATTTTTGTTATATACAACTTTGTGATTAAAAACTCACAGAATAATATAAAAAGTATTGGAAACTACTAAAACTATGGAAACACTAAATCCAGAAATCAAAGATATAATCGCTGATTGCTATCCTCAAATCAAAGAGCTTAACCCTGCTCAAAAAGCAGTTGTAGATTCAGGATTACTTGAAAATAACTCTAATTACATAATAGCTATTCCAACTGCAAGTGGAAAAACACTTCTTGGATTAATTACAGCATTAAATACGATTTTAAAGGGAGGTAAAGTGGTATATGCTGCTCCCTTAATATCAATTCAGAATGAAAAGCTTGCAGAATTTAAAAAGTTTGAAAAATTTGATATCAAAGTAGGAAAGCATCCAGGTTCCGCGGATTTATCAGTAATGGTCTTTGAATCATTTGATGCAATAACAAGATTTTCATGGAACACTCTTCGTGAAATTGATCTTCTAATTATTGATGAATTTCACATGATTGGTGAATATTCTCGAGGTCCGACAATTGAATGTGCGATAAGTCGATCAAAAATAATAAACCCTTCTCTTAGAATTATTGCACTTTCAGCAACGCTCAAGAATATGCAGGAGCTTTCAAGCTGGTTAAATGCAGAAGTTGTGGAGCATGATTACAGACCAGTTCCCCTCTATAAAGATATACTCATAACTGAAGAATATGGATTAAAAAACAAGAATGACATCGTTTTACGTGTTTTGAATGAATCCATTGAAGATTCATCCCAGATCCTTGTTTTTGTATCTACCCGCAGGTTTACAGAGTCTCTTGCAAATTATATCTCTGGAAAAATCAAGAAAAAGATTCCAAAAGATAAAAAACTGGCTTTTAGAGCTGTAGCTGAAAAAATACTGGATGTTCCAAGAAAAAAAGGATCACAGCCAACTTCTATTTGTTTAAAACTTGCAGAATACGCCCAAAATGGTGTAGCATTCCACCATGCAGGCCTTTTTGATAAGCAACGCCAGATAATTGAAGAAGAGTTCCGTGCAGGTAACCTTTTAATGATAACTGCCACTCCAAGCCTCATGTATGGAGTAAATCTTCCATCTAAAAACGTTATAATAAGAGATTACACTCGCTGGACATCACAGGGACCTCAAAGTATTCCTGTGTTTGATTATGAGCAAATGTCAGGTCGTGCAGGTCGGCCGGGCTATGATACTGAAGGATATTCTTATTTAATTGCTAAAACGTTAGATGAAGCTTATAATTTAAAAGATCATTATATTCATGGAGAAATAGAATTAACAAACTCCAAACTGATAGAGAATAAAGATGCTGTTTACAGGCAGATAATAGCTCAAATTGCATCTTCACTTGCTAAAAACCCACATGATATCATTGAATTTTTTGGTAAAACATTTTATGGTTTCCAGATGAATACCAACGATTTTTTTGGCACTCTTTCAGTTGATACCATGGAATACGAGATAAATAACGCCCTTGAATTCCTTGTTCACAATGGAATTATTCAACTAACTCCAGAAGGGCTTAAAGCCACAGATTTGGGTAATTTAATTGCAAGAAGCAACTATTCTGTAGAAACAGCAGTTAGACTTAAAGAATATGCAAAAAGAGGAGATATTGATATATATCAACTTATTTATGATATTTCAAGGACTCCGGACATGCCTAAAATTTCATTTAAAAGCCGTAAGAGCAAAGAACCTGTAATGGATAAATTAAACGGCTCTGGAATCTTTGCATGCGATATTGGCAATGATGAAGCCACAGCAGCAGCTCTTTTAGAATGGATAGATGAGAAAAGTGAATATGAAATTGAGAATGCATTTAATGTGTATGCTGCAACCACAAGAAGGGCGGCTTATGAAGCATCGCGAATGGTAAAATTCTTTAAAGAAATCTGTCATGTTTTAAACAGTTATTCATACTCCAGCGACCTTGATAAGCTATCAGCACGTCTTTACCATGGAGTTCGTGAAGATATCATTCCACTTGTTGTAAGCGTTAAACGACTTGGACGAAAACGTGCGCGCGCACTTGTAGATGCATTTGGAAGTGATTTAAGATATGTTTCAATGGATGAACTTCTTAAAATAGATGGAATAGGGCCTAAAACTGCTGAATCAATTATGAAGAAGTTTGGTAAAGAAGAATTCGTCAAGTTTGAGCCTTAATCAATATTATATAAGAGATTTATATGTTAGGACTAGAAAGTCTTGATTTTTCAAAGAAAATTGAAAAAAATGAACTTTTAATTATCCTAAAGAAAGAAGCCTCAGATATCCCAATAATAGAAATTATGAAGGCCTGTAATTTCTTAAGAGAAGACAGAAAATATTTATGCCCTGTAAAAGAAAATCAGAAAAATAATCCCCGGGCTGTTTGCGGATTTTGCATTGCTGAACAGGATGAGGATATGCTCTAATAATTTTTTGAGGTTTATTATGGCTGAAACTATTGAAGATCTTGACTTTTCAAAGAAAATTTCAAAAAAAGAGCTTCTGGACGTTTTAAAGAAGGAAGCCTCACGAATTCACATGTATGACATAATGATGGCCTCTACATTCATTCAGGAAGATGCAAAGTACATGCAGGCAGGTTACAGAGAAGAATTTGTTGAAAGATTCACCAGAGCATTTATAAATCGTTTTAAAGACATAAAAGAAGACAAAGAGGAATACAGTGGATATGTTGATAATAATAAGCTTAAAGAGTTTATAGATGTACTTGAAAAGCAGATAAAGGAATCCAGTATCAGACAGGAGCTTTATTTTCTTCGTTTAGCAAAAATTGTTTCCATTTATACTACATTTATATTAGAAGCGTCAATCCACCCGGTTGGGACTTCATTTCCAGGAGGATTTAAAGTTAGATTTAAAAATGGAGAATATTTATGTCCTGTAAAGGAAAAACAGTTGAATACTCCTGGCGCTTTGTGCAGATTCTGCGTTTCAAAACAGGATAAAAATGTAATTAGCAAATAATCGGAGACATCAGCAGAATTATATTATTTACCCACTAATAATTTGAACGTTTCTTCAGCTTCAGCCTCAGATGCGACCCCTACAGCCACAATATCTATGAATTCAACTGTTTTTATGTAATTAAAACCATCTTCAGGAGTTAAAATTCCTGCAGCAAGTGTTCTATTTGCAATAATTGTTTTATCTATTTTTTTTATCAATTCTCCAAGTTCAGCGCGTTCTTTATCCATAAAAAAGTCAGTATCCATAAGATAACCTGTTTTATTTATGGGTATCATATAAACTTCAAATAAATCAAGTACTGGTGACTTTAACAGGTTTTTTGTGGTATTAAATGGTCTTTGTGTTGCAAGACCTGCAATTGCACCTGTTTGGCTGATATCTTCAAGTTTCCCTGCTAAATATTCATAATCTAACTCATCAGTCACTGCATCATGAATAAGCATTGAACTTGCTCCAAACTCATTTAAAAGCTCAATATCCTCACTTTCACATCCAGATCTTACGGTACCGACAATATTTAACTTGCAGCCATCTTTAATGGCCCATTTAAGGGCTTTGACCACAGGTTCGTATGGTATAAGTTGAATACCTGTAATTCCAAGTTCATATGACTTTTTAATTATTTTTGTTATGTTTTCAGGTTTATCATAGAGATCTAACTGGTATAATCTTGACCGATGTCCAAAGTGAGCAGCTCCTATAAATGGAGATGTTCCAAGAAGTGTTCTTGGTATCTCCATGTCCCTGATTTTAATAGTTCCTTCAAACATTTTATTCCCAATTTATTCCTTTTCCACTTTAACTGCAGTACCATAGGCTAAAATTTCCTGCATTATATCTGATATGTCATTTGAATCAAAACGAACACTTATAACTGCATTGGCGCCCATGGATTTAGCATGGTCAACCATCCGGTTAAGTGCTTCATCTCTGGACTGTTCCATCATTTTAACGTATTCTTTGATTTCTCCACCGAACATGGAACGTATTCCTGCACCTATTTGTCCTCCCAGACCCCTGCTTCTTACAGTTAATCCATATACAAAGCCAAGAGTTTCATATGCTTTATATCCGGGCACATAATTAGAACTAACAACAATGAATTCATCTATTTTCATATCAGTGCCTCCAGCTTATATTAAACAGATTATTTATTCAATCCCTAAAATAGTTTTTGAATATTTTTTAAAAAAGCTGTTTAATATCCTGGAACTGTTCATGCATCCAGGTATAAACATTTCTTTCATGCACAGTTTTTTTAAGTCCTTCAATAAGACGTTCTCTCTCTTCAGGACTCATCATAATTGCCCTGTAAATTGCATCTGCTGTTTGGGTGATATCATAAGCATTAACCGTGATAGAATTATCTTTAAGCTCTTCGTAGGAGCCAGCTCCGTTTGACATTATTAAAACACCGCTGTTCTCGTTTACCACTGGTCCTTCCTTTGCAACGATATTCATGCCGTCTACTATGGGATTTACAAGTAAGCAATCATAATGTTTAAATGCAGCAGTTACAAGGTTATAATCTGCCTTGAAAATCTGTTCAATTGGTTTCCAGCCATCTTTTGAGTATCTTTCATTGATTGAATCAATCATTTTGTAAGTTTCATCCTTATAATCGCAGTATTCTTTGATCTGCTGTCTTGTGGGCATTCCTGTAGATAAAAATTTGACTTTCCCGTGAAATTCTGGATGTTTTTGCAGGAACAGTTCATAAGCCATAAATCCTCTGATTATATTCTTACTTAGATCAGCTCTATCCGTCCTGTATATTAAAAAGCAATCCCCTTTAATCTGCCTGATTAATTCTTCTTTTTTGAGCACTTCTGAACTTTTAGAATTTTCTAATAATTTTTTATCATCAACAGATATAGGGTAATGTTTTACAGAAATAACACGCCCATCATACCATATTAAACCTTTTTCATAGTCCACTTTGTCCACATACGGCTCAGAGGTGTAAAGAAAATTCATTACATATTTTTTTACATGTAATCCCAGGATATCATTAGATAATAGTCCTTTAACAATTGCTTCCTGCATATATTCTGGTAATATTCCAAAATATTCTGATTGTGGCCATGGAATATGTACAAAATGGCTTAAAAAAACATCATCAATCTTTTCTCTGATATATCCAGGACATGTGTAAAGGTGATAGTCCTGTAACATAATAAGGGGTTTTCTTTCATCTGTTTCAGCTTCTTCAATTATTTTTTCTGCAAACATTTTGTTTACATACACATAACTATCATGCCATGCTTTATGCATTTTATCGTCAATTACAGGTACATATGGAGTATTCCACATGTAATGCTGAACAAACCAGAGAAGCGGGTTGCTAATGATACTGTAATAATCTTTATAAATCTCCTGATCCACCACGACAAAAGAAACACAAAAATCTGGATTTTCCTCAGGAACTGGCACCAGACATTTCTCATATTTTCCTGCCACTTCTCTATCACCGTCTGTCATGGCGCTTGCAACCCATGTTCCTTCAACTTCGCTCATAAATGGAAGTAAAGTAGATACAAGTCCTCCAGCACCTCTTTTCATTTCTATTTTCCCCTTATTTAGATAAAATTCTACAGGCCCTCTGTTTGAGGCAACAATTAAGTTTTTATCCATTAAAAACGTCTTTATCTCTTCACGGGTTTTATTCTGTGACATTTTAGTTCCTCCATTTTAACGATATAACTTTATTAATATTATATAACAACTAATTTAAATTAATTTTCATTTATAGAAAAAATAAAAAACAGAATAAGAAAAATAGTTTAAATTCTTTTATACTATTATCTATAAAGTAGTTCTATTAGTTTAACAAATTTAGAGAAATGATACTGGTGAAAAAATGGAACAAAGAGTAATTATAGCTGATCAAATAAACGAAAAAGGAATTAAAGAGCTTGAAGATGTTGCCGAAGTCGTGGTAGACACTTCAATTACACAAGAAGAGCTCATTAACAAAATTAAAGATTTTGATGCTATTGTTGTAAGAAGCAGAACTAAAGTTACTCGTGATGTAATAGAGGCAGCGGATAAACTTAAAATAATAGCAAGGGCAGGAGTAGGTGTGGACAATGTTGATGTTGAAGCAGCTACAGAAAGAGGAATAATGGTGGTAAATGCACCTGAATCAACGTCCATCACTGTTGCAGAACATGCCATGGGGCTTATAATGTCACTTGCAAGAAAAATTTCCATAGCTGACCGGTCAGTTAAAGAAGGAAAATGGGAAAAAAGCAGTTTCATGGGGATAGAGCTAAACGGCAAGACTCTGGGGATCATAGGTATGGGTAGAATTGGAACCCAGGTTGCAATACGGGCCAAGGCATTTGGAATGGAAATACTGGTCTATGACCCCTACATAACAGAAGAAGCAGGAGCAGAGCTTGGAGTGACTGTTGTTGGATTTGATTACTTACTTAAAAACTCCGATGTGATGACAATACACGTACCGCTCACTCCTGAAACAAAACACTTCATAGCAAAAGAAGAATTTAAAATAATGAAAGAAAATGCAATTATAGTAAACTGTGCAAGGGGGGGTATAATTAATGAAGATGATCTTTACCTGGCCCTTAAAGAAGGTAAAATTGCAGGTGCAGGGCTGGATGTGTTTGAAAACGAGCCTCCAGAAGGTAGCCCACTTTTAAAACTGGATAATTTAGTTGCAACTCCACATATTGGTGCTTCCACTAAAGAAGCGCAAAGGGACGCTGCATTAATCGTTGCAAATGAAGTTAAGAAGGTATTCATGGGTGAAGCACCTAAAAATGTTTTAAACATGCCTGTTTTGGATCCAGAAACCTTCCAGATCATTAAACCCTATCTTAAGCTTTCTGAGAAATTAGCAAATTTCCTTATTCAGGCTGCAAAAGGAAACATCACTGAAGTTGATGTAACATATTGTGGAGAATTAGGGGACTTTCCAAGAATAGACATATTGAGTAGAACTGTATTAAAAGAAATATTAAATTCTATCCTTACAGAGCCTGTAAACATGATAAATGCGCCTACAATTGCTAAAAAAAGGGGTGTGGTCATTACAGAAAGTAAAAGAAGTGAAGCAGAAGGATATAAAAGTCTCATAAAAGTTAAAATTAAGTCAGATGAAGGGGAGTTAAGCATTGAAGGCACTGCTACTAAAGAACCAAGGATTGTAAGAATTGATGAATACTGGGTCAACGTGAAACCTGAAGGGACAATGGTTATAGCAAGATATAAAGATATTCCGGGAAGTATCGGTACAATTGGAACCAAACTCGGAGAACATGGAATAAACATCGCTAAAATGCAGGTCGGTAGAGAAGCCCCTGGTGAAGAAGCTGTAATGGTTATAACAGTCGACCAGATGGTTCCAGCAGAAGTGGTTGACGAAATCAGGGCATTGGAGCATGTTTATGATGCAGTTTATGTCCAGCTTTAAAAAAAGTATAAATGCTTAGATTACTTTAAAATCAACCATATTTCCAAAAGTGTCATAAGCTATTATGCTTTCCCTATCATATGGTTCAGCAATAATCATGTGAAAAATACCTTTTTTAGAAAAAAAGTGTAAATCTGCATCTGAGGGACCTGCACTGTAGCCTGGATGGCTGTGAACTGATCCAATGGAATTGGTGGTAAGGGGCTGCATGAAAACCTGCATTACTGCGCCTTCGTTTGAAGTTTCAACTGGAAGAAAGATCAGCCCTGTTACTCTAAGCACGTGTCCTTCAATTTTACCCTCCAGAAGGGCCATGAACTCATCTGGATATGATTCCTTAGCAATATTCATTATCTCTTCTATAACTTCTCTGTCAACATGTACCTCTTTAATTTCCTGTCTGGAAGTCCCCAAAATTTTTCCTAAGATATCGTTGAGTTTCATTTTATCTTTTCCTGTTTAACCTTTAATTAGCGTTTCGCTGAAAAACTGGTCATCGAAGATTGGCAGATTAGAATCAACATAAATTCTTTTTCGTTTAGATCGCACTTTTTTCTTCTCTACTGGATTATAACCTTCAATTATTATTTCTTTTTTATAAATCCCCACGCCCCGACGTTGCCATGAAGGGAGTTCCGCCATGTTTATATTCCTTTCAAATAGAATATCATGAAGATCGCTGCTTTTTTTGTTTTTTAAAATGTACATGGCTTCCTTTTTGCTATATTCTGTTCTAAGAGTCCAGTAGGCATATCCGTTAATGCAGTTTCTCCAGGCTTCATTTTGACGTTCTTTAAAATATTCCACAACAAGTGCTGAAGAGAGGGGAATTATCCTTGAATCAAAAGAAATAGGCCTTTTAACCTGAATTCCATTATCAAAGACATTTTTTGTAAAGCTTCCCGCCATAAAGCTTGCAAAAACAGAATTTAATTTTTCAATTCGGCCTCCAAAAGGTATATCTGATAATATAATGTTTATTTCATCCGAGAATATGTAAATAAATCGTGGACTAAACTCTTTAAAAAAATCAATGGATGTATTAACCATGAATTTTGCAAAATTCATGTCAAAGGGTTTTTCAAACTTAAAATCATGTGACAACCTTGAAAATTTTCTGCCGTCAATTCTTGCAACAATTTCAGACCCACACGGAACCTTCAAATTTGAAAAAATTTCACATTCTTTCATGACAATCAAATATATACTTAAAAATAATAAAGTGTTCAGGAAGTTTTAAGTTCCTATTATTAAATTCTCATTTAAGCTTTTTAAAAGCTTAATTGCAGAATATGCGGCTAAAACACTTGTTTTAGGGTTCATGGAACATCTAACATTCCGTGTGATTGTAGTAAATTCTCCTGAATCTCCTATAACATGAACTTCGTGCATATTCCTATCTACAGATGGATCAGCTATTATTTTAACGTCAACATCTTGTCCACAGGCAAGGCTAAGGGCTGCAGCTACATTAATGTTTGTTGGAAATTCTTTAACTGCTTTTGATGCTTTTCCTTCATATAGAATGGTTTCGCCTTCTGCTTTTATACCCAGTGATTTAGGTGGCTTTCTTGTAATCAAAGAAGCTTTCCTTATTTTACCAATAGAAGCAGCTTTAACTCCATCCAGGCCTACAATAGCTCCTGAAGGCGCATATATTTTAGCCCCTGTTGAAGCTGCAATATTTTCAAGATTTTTTTTAAGTTTAAAATCCATTAAAGCTCCAACACTCATTATAAGAACATTTTTACCGCATTTTAAGATTTGAGGAACGATTTCAGCTACAGCCTCTGGAGATGCAGCTTCAATTACCAGATCTACTTTGTCTAACATGTCCCCGGCTTCAAGGACAACAATACCATCAAGTTGAAGCGCTAAATTTTCAGCCCTTTCAATGTCTCTATCATAAAAATACTTAATATCAACACCTAATTTACCTTCAGCTGCGAAATTTGTTATTATATTGGCTATAGCGCCACAACCTATAATCCCTACTTTCATAAACTTCACTATACTTGTGCAGATGGTACAGGCGTAGTTGATACTTCTGGACTGATTAAAATAATGTCACCTACAGCCTGAACTCGGTCATAAGATATGTCTATGGTGCCTTCTTCTTTTAAAGGTCTTATTTCATCAGCTTCAGGTACAAAACGCATGCTGGTTTTTATAACGTCTCTTATTCCCACACTTCTTTTATCAGGGGCCATGGCCCTTGCTTTAAGAACAGACACTCTTCCTTTTTTTATGTTCAATATAACATCCTGGACTCTTCCAATATATTTTCCCCTTGTAGTGTACACATCTAAGTTGTACAGGCTGGATAAATCGACCATTTTTTTACCACCATATCTTTTAACTTTTTATATAAATTTAAATAACTAAATAAGATTTAAGCTGTTTGTATACTTAAATATTTCGAAAATGGAGCTGTAAAGTTAGCTGGTGCTGGAGGCATTCATCAGTTTTTTGCCCATTAATTTCTTTCTTTTTTAAATAGATCAAAGATTTCAACTTAAAACAAAAATTTATAGCAATTATCTTCAAAATATATTTTTAAAAATAGAAATAGAAATCATGTAGATAAAGCTAATGAAATTATGTGGTGATTCAATGTGGGATACAAGTAAAGATTACAGGTTGTTAGTCGCAGAAAAATCAGTAGATCTCTTTTTAAGAACATTAGACGGCGCTAATTTAAAGGGAAGATGGAATAAAAGGAATGTTATGCAGAATGCAAGGGATATGATCCCTGAAATCCAGTCATTATATTATTCCTATGTTAATCCTTCAGATATGGCTCAAATGCCTCAAATAATTTCTATTAAGGAAAAAGCATCTGCTATACTGGAGAATTTAGGTGGCAGCGACTGGTACAGGCATTTTTTGGATTTAGCGGGTAAAGATGAAAAAAGCAAGTTAGAAGAAGCTGTTGCTAAAATGAGGTTTTTTTTAAATATTATTTTAAATATTGACAAAAGATTAGCTTTTGGACCAATAGATGATCCTGTTGTGGCCATTGATATCACTGTTGGAGAAGTTGTAAGTGCTGGAAGCCATCCAGGTGCAGATAACTTACTTGTTTGTAATGTAAATATTAAAGAGCGGGCTATACTCGTTGTTACAAATGATTTAGAAGTAAAAGAGCATAATAGAGTTGCAGTTTCCTTGCTTCCTCCTATTAGCTTCATGGGAATTACAAGCGAGGGAATGTTTTTAGGCGCTGATGGTGGAGTTTTAAAGGATGTTCAAGGAGAAATTGGTGGAATGCCTAAGGGAATTCCACTTGAAGCTTTGAATGAGACGAGGAATTTAGTGGAGAGCTTTTTAGGGTAACTAACTAATTTTTTAGAAAAATCATTTTTTTTTTCTTTTGCATTTATTATTTTCTAATTTTAAATAAACAAAAAAAGTATCAATGATCAAAATAAACTGTATGAAAAGATGCATCTACTGAAATCGCCTCGAAATAATACTTTTTATCAATAAATTATATCAAAAAGAAACTTGAAGTTGGTTAGATGATGAAAAACGGTGAATTAGAGGAGTATTTTGACCTTGTAGGGGTTATTATCGTAATTATAGATAGAAATGGAAAGGTCTCCCTGATCAACAGTAAGGGCTCTGAGATTTTAGGTTATAATAAGGAAGAAATAGTTGGAAAAAGCTGGTTTGAAAATTTCGTTTTAAAGGAAGATGAATCACTGGAAGTTTTCAATGAATTAATGGATGGAAAAAAGGAACAGTCTGAAATGGCCATTGTAACTGGTAATGGCGAAATAAAAATCATCTCATGGCATAACCAAGTGTTAGTTGATGATAAAGGAAATATAACCGGGATTCTGTTATCTGGTGATGATATTACACCACACAAAAAAGCTGAAATGCAGATCAAATTCCTAACTGATATTTTAGACAGGATAAATGATTCAGTTATTGCTGTTAATAACGACTATCGTGTAATTTACTGGAATAAATCTGCAGAAAAATTATTAAATCAAAGGTATGATGAAGTTAAGGGTAAGTTATTAAGTGAAATAGATCAATATGAATGGGTTAACTTTGAAGATGAAAAAGAACCCTATGAATCCCTTAAAACCCATGGACACTGGCACGGGAAGAACATGCACATTGAAAAAAATGGTAAAAGTATATGGGTTGATTCCGCCGTAAATATATTAAAATATGAAAAAAATGAATTTAATGGAACTTTAGCCGTAATTTGTGACATAACAAAGCAAAAACAGATAGAAAAAAGCTTAAAAAAAGTAATAGAAGATCTAAAACGTTCTAATGAAGAATTGCAGCAGTTTGCCTATGTTACATCTCATGACCTTCAGGAGCCTTTAAGGACCATCGCAAGCTTCACACAACTTTTAGAGCGTAGATACAAAGGAAAACTGGATTTGGATGCAGATGAATTTATAGGGTACATCGTGGATGCCACCAAGAGGATGCAAACATTAATCAATGATTTGCTGAATTATTCACGCGTTAGAGTAACTGGTGATAATTTTAAATTAATAGATACAGAGGAAATCATCCATCAAACTCTTTCTAATTTAAAAGCATTGATTAAAGAAAATAGCGCAGTAATCATACATGATCCACTTCCCGGAGTAATGGCTGATCCAGGGCAGCTTTTACAGTTATTCCAGAATCTCATTGGAAATGCTATTAAATTTAGAAAACCTGAAATTCCGCCTAAAATCCATATTTCAGCCCGTAAAGATGAAAAAAATAATGAATATGTTTTTTCTGTGCATGATAATGGAATTGGGATGGATCCACAGTATGCAAAACGTATTTTTACCATATTTCAAAGATTACACACACAGGATGAATATGCCGGCACTGGAATAGGTTTAGCAGTCAGTAAAAAAGTAGTTGAAATGCATGGAGGTCGTATCTGGGTTGAATCCAAACCTGGAAAAGGTTCGGTGTTTTATTTTACTATTCCAATCAAAAAACCTTAAAAACAAACTCTTAGGTTGGAACGTGAGGATTCTGTTCCATTTTTCAAATCCATGGGTTTAAAGAGGATTTACAACCACAAGTTTTGTTTCTGTCATTTCTTCTAAAGCATATTTTATGCCTTCTTTACCCATTCCGCTCATTTTACAACCTCCAAATGGCATGTTATCAGCGCGGTATGTGGATTGCCTATTTATTATCACAGAGCCTGCTTCAATTAATTTAGAGGCTTTTAAGGCTGAATTTATATTAGTGGTAAATATTCCTGCCTGTAAACCATATTTTGTATCATTTGCTACATCAATTGCCTCTTCAACTCCATCAACCTTAATTAATGGAGCAATAGGTCCAAATGTTTCTTCCTGCACAATTTCCATACGAGAATCAACATTATCAAGGACAGTTGGACTGTAAAATGCACCCTTACGACTTCCACCACATAATAATTCTGCACCTTCCTTTAAAGCGCCATTAACTCTTTTTTCAATTGTAATTGCAGCAGATTCATCAATCAATGGACCTACATCAGTTTCAAGGTTAAATGGATCCCCCACATTTAATTTAAGGGTTGCTTTAACAAAGTTATCCTTAAATTCATCAGAAATTTTTTTATCAAGAATTATACGTTTTACACCAGTACATACCTGGCCTGCATTAAGATAAGAACCTCTTACAGCTGCATCCACTGCTTTTTCAATATCCGCATCTTCAAGAACTATTAAAGGATCGTTTCCTCCAAGTTCAAGGGTTAATTTTTTCATCCCCGCATTTTTAGACACATTTAACCCTGTTTCCACGCTGCCAGTAAAGGAGATCTTATGAGTACCTTCATTTCTTACAATTTCATCCCCTACTTCGCTTCCAGACCCGGTAACTGCATTAATAACTCCCGGATCAAGGTACATATTCATGATCTCAGCAAGTTTAAGTGCTGCAAGTGGTGCTTGATTGGATGGTTTTAATACCACTGCATTTTTTGCTGCAATTGCAGGCATTACTTTATGAATAACAAGATTTAAAGGGTAATTAAAAGGGGTGATAGCTCCAACAACTCCGAGGGGTACTCTGGATGTGAATCCCAACAAATTTTCCCCATCAATACAGGCATCTAAAGGTATTGTTTCCCCATAAATTCGTTTTGATTCTTCTGCAGAAAGCAGTGTAGTTTGTAAAGAGCGTTTTACTTCATCTTGTGATTCTTTAATTGGTTTACCACAATCAAGAGTGATTAATTTAGCAAATTCATCTGAATTTTTCTTTATTTCTCCATATATTTCATATAAGCTCTCTGATACTTCACGAGATGAAACATTTTTTAGAATCTTTGAAGCTTTATTTGCAGCTTCAATGGCTTTTTTTGCATCATCACGGTTTCCATGAGGTACAGTATCTATAAGTTCATTATTAGCGGGATTAAAAATCTCTATTTGTTCTGTTTTCCCAATTAACTTTCCATTTATAAGCATGTCCACTTTTATACCTCCATTTGGAGAAAGAAAATTAAGGTAAAAAAGGTTTAAAATTAATTAAATTTTTTTTTCAAATCATTGAGACTATTTGTAACATTCTGCACGTCAGTTTTGTTGATTTCGTCTCCAAGTCCTTCGAGGTAATTTCTGTAATAAATTGCTGCAGCTATGGCAATTACAATTATACCTCCAAAAATCAATATGAGCTCTGCAGAGCCCTGTCCTTTATCTTCTTTTAATATTTGCATTTTTAACACCGCTAAAACCCCATCATGGATATGGCAAATGTTTTTATCACATAAAATATCAGATAAGCTACTGGAGCCAGCACGAGGGCAAATTTAACGCCTTTCTTTGCACTACCATATAATATAATTCCTATTAATAATCCAGCTATTGCAGAGTGGATAATTATGTAACCACTTGCAGCAGTAACAGATGCCCCCAGAAGAGGGTTTGGTTTACCTAAAGACTCAATAAATGAAGAATATGTCATTATCATTCCAAGAGCAAATGGGGCTGCAATAATTGCTGCAATGATAAGAAACATTACTGACATCATTACGTTTGCTTTTCTTTCCCTCTTGAGTGCTAAAACTGCCCTTAAATCCTCAGCTACAGTTTCAATAACGTCAGCCAGGCTCCCACCAGTTCTTCTTCCTTCAAGTATCATTCTAAATGTTCTATCCAGGTTTTTGGATTTTAAACGTTCACTCATGGACATAATGGCATCGTCAAACGTGCTTCCAATTTTTATTTCAATTACAGCTCTTTTCAGTTCATCATTCAGGGGACCACTTCCATGTTTAGAAACATCTTCAAGCGCAGTTTCTAAACCTACCCCTGCCCTGATTAAAGATGCAATCTGTCTTAAAAAATCTGGAGCGGTGCTTTCAATAGCATCCACTCTTCTTTCCATCATAAAAAAAATATAAATTCCAATAAATCCATTGGGCACAATAAAACCAGCTAACAGCCCTAAAATAGGATTAATACCAGTAAATAAGAATAAAACAGATGTAAGCATGGCTAAACCAGTGCCTGTTACAAGTCCCAGAGTAATTAGATCAGAAGCCTTTACATACATCCCGCTTCTTATGAGCGTTTCCTGTATTCTAACAGTAATATTTTCTGGCACCATATTGTCTATGATGTTTGATACTGGTAGTAAAACACCGGGTATTATTGCCATTTTTTCACCTTATTTATATTCTATTTTATCTATTTAATAATATGTTTTAAGCTTTATTATAGGGGAGCAGGAAATTAAGATTTTAAGTTTAAACTGAACTTTCTGATGCCCAATAGTATGGACAGACTTTATCCATTATCTGGAATTTTTATATGCTTATTTTAGTTTCAGTTCTATTTAAAACATTTCCCTTATTTGTTATGTGAATCATATTTTCTATTCTCACCCCGAATTCATTTTTAAGATAAATACCGGGCTCAATAGTTATAACCATCCCCTTTTGAAGTTTTATAGTTTCACGTTTAGATAAAGAAGGTGCTTCATGAACTTCAAGTCCTACTCCATGACCTGTTGAGTGTATAAACGAGTCCCCATAGCCATATTCTTCAATCACATTTCTTGCAACCTTATCAATATACGATGCTTTTACCCAGGGTTTGATAACATCAACAGCACTTTTTTGAGCTTCAAAAACTATATCAAATATTTCTTCCTGCTTTTCAGTTTCAATAATCGTGCGGGTGGTGTCTGAACAGTAATTATTGTATTTTGCACCCCAATCAATTATAACAGGCATTTCTATGGCTTTGAAGGTTGGATCTGCATGAGGAAGTGAAGATCGGATACCTGAAGCTACAATTGTATCAAATGCAGCCCTATTTGATCCGTTTAACCGCATATTATATTCTATTTCTGCTGCAACCTCATTTTCATTTTTTTTATTAAATTCAGTCTGTTTGAGTGATTTTTCAGCAATCCTGAGCGCTTTTATAATATTTTTAAGTTCACTGTTTGTTTTTATCTGTCTCATCTTTTCGACAATTCCAGTAATTTTAAAATCAAATGAAGAATCTTTTCTAAGCCTTTCAATGGTTCCAAGGTTCATGGAACTTTCAATTCCAACTTTACCTTGAAGCAATTCCTTTATTTCATCTAAAGATTTGAACTCTTCAACACCTATTTTTGAATTCAAATTTGCATCTTCCAGATCCATTTTTGAGGTAAAAAGCACAGGTTCATCTTTTATTAGTAAAACTGAAGAGCTTGATGGCTTAAAACCGGCTAAATATGTAATATTATGTGGATTTAAAATTAAAAGAGTATCCAACCCTTCTTCCTGCATCCTATCAACTATTTTCATGAACTTCCCCATCATAAATTTCTTTTTATCTCTTCTGTAATCTTTTTCATAACATTTTCCGGTATTTTACGCTCAATTGGCCTTGGAATGCACCCAAAATCAGGATCATCGAACTTTAAACCTTCAAATTCAATTTCATGATTGTAACGGGGTATGAAATGCCAGTGCACCTGAGGGTGGGGTGGGTTAACACGGTAGGCAGAATTCATAAAACAGCTCCAATTAAATAATGTGGGATTGAAGGCTTTTTTAAGGGTGGTTTCTAATTTATCCACAATTTCTGCAAATTCCGTCCATTCTATGATTTTCAATTCCTTTAAGTTTTTACAGTGCCTTTTCAACACCACAACACACGTTCCAAAGTACCGCTGGCTTGGGGCGAGGTATATCTGCCAGTATTCAGCTTCATAAATTAAATCTCCATAAGCGCCGGGTATTTTACAGTATTCACATTTTAGCTCCATTCTACTTACCTTATCCTCTTTAAATTATATTTAAAGTTAATGTGATTAAATATTATCCATTACTCTAAATTACCAGATAATGTAAATAATATTTGCATTGACAACTATTTTCATTTTTAAAATCAAATAACATTTTATGGCTTAAATTAGAAAGTATTTTATACACCAAATCACATTTTGTATATATGCTAAAATTTACATCAAGTGAAATCAGAGATATAATAATATCAATGGTGGTTATTTCATTTATTTTTGCCTATGTTTTAAGAGGAGGCAATTTAATCAACACGATTTCTTTTATGCCTGCTACCTTTTTGATGGTTGGATTAGGGTTTATGTTTCATGAATTAGCCCATAAATACGTTGCAATAAGATATGGATACTGGGCAGAATATAAAATGTGGATACAGGGATTAATTTTTGCTTTAGCCATTGTGTTTTTAACTGGATTTGCATTTATTGCACCTGGAGCAGTTTACATCCATGGAAATTACATAAAAACATCAGAAAATGGTAAAATATCCCTTGCAGGACCATCAACAAACATAATTTTGGCTTTACTGTTTTTATTATTCGCACCCCTATTTTCAGGCCTGGAAATAATGCGTTTTGCAATTCTTGGAGCAATTGTAAACAGTTTTTTAGCGGTGTTCAATTTAATTCCTTTTGGAATGTTTGATGGAGCTAAAATTTTTAGATGGAATCCATTAATATGGATTGCAACAATGGCAACAGCTTTAATTTTATGGGCTAAAAGCAGTGGAATAATATAATAAATAAATTTAAGGTTATTTCATGTTAAAAGATGTTCCAGTAAGATATTTTGGATGCACACACAGAGCAATTTCTCCAGAAGAAACCATAAAAAGGGTAAAAAATAAATTAAAAACTGCAGGAGTTACAAGAGTCGCTGAAATAACACATCTTGATAGAATAGGTATACCAGTTTATTCTGCAATAAGGCCATCTGCTGCAGAAGGTGCGGTGAGCATTTACGCCGGAAAAGGGGCTACCAAAGACCAGGCTAAAGCATCAGCCATGATGGAAGCATTTGAAAGGTACTCAGCTGAGCCCAAGGACTCACAGACAGAAAATAATTCAGTGTGCGGACTTTATGATGAAATGGAAAGATGTATTGATCCAGAATCTCTTATTCTACCTGAATTATCATTTGATCCAAAAAAAATGGAACTGAGCTGGATAAAAGCTGTAAATATCAAAGACGACGAAGAATATTTGTTACCAGCAGACGCAGTTTTCCATCCTTATAATTGCAAAAACAATGCTAATTTATTTAAATCAAACACTAACGGCCTTGCATCAGGAAATAAAATAGAAGAGGCCATATTCCACGGCATTACTGAAGTTATTGAAAGGGATGCATGGAGCTTATTTGAAATTAAAAGAAATAAAGCAGCAGAGATAAACCTTGAAACTACCAGAAATCCTTTAATAAATGGAATTGTGGATAAATTCAAAAAAGCAGGGGTTGATATTAAAGCTCTTGATCTAACTTCTGACGTTGAAATGACCACAATAGCTGCTGTTTCTGATGATACTGTTTTAAAAGACCCTGCACTTTTAACTTTAGGTGTTGGAACTCATTTAGACCCTGAAATAGCCGTATTAAGGGCTTTGACTGAAGTAGCTCAAAGCAGGGCTACCCAGATCCACGGAACAAGGGAAGATACCACCCGTGCAGTTTTCATGAGAAAGGCAGGCTACGAAAGGATGAAAAGAATAAACAGGCACTGGTTTGGAGAATCAGAAGAAATAATTGAACTGGATGAACTTAAAAACCAGTCAGGGAAATCATTTAAAGAAGATATAGAAACTTCAATGAAGTTATTAAAGAAAGCATACTTTGATAATGTTCTATTTGTGGACTTAACCCGGCCAGAAATAGAAATACCTGTAGTAAGGGTCATTATTCCAGGAATGGAAGTTTATTCAGTGGATCCAGACCGTGCAGGTAAAAGACTTCGAAGGTGCTTAAAATCACGTTAAAAGAGTACTGCACTGAATTTTAGCATTTTTTTTTAGGGTTTCGAATTTTTAATTCGTAAATATCAAAATCTGTTGAAATTACAACACCAAAGAACAATTACAAATGCTCACAGAATCATAAAGATCTATGACTTTGAACTTCTATTTTTCATTTTAGAGAATTAAGTGCAAAATCAAGTGCTTCCCTCATATTTTCAGATTTTGGGCCGGCGCCTTGAGCAAGATTTGGTCTTCCACCTCCACCACCCCCAAGAATACCTGCAGCTTCTTTAATAATTTTGTTAATTTTAATACCTGATTCTATTGCCTTACAGGATGAAGTACCCACTATTTTACCATCTAAATTGCCTAAAAAAACCACATCAAATTCTCCATCATCATCAGTAAGGTCTAAAGCCATTTTCTGCAATTCTTCCATATCTGCATCGATCATATCTTCTAAGACATTTAAATTGCCAATTTTTTTGGCTTTACCCACTAATGTTTGCATTTTTAATGTGGCCATCTCCTCTTTAAGTCGCTTTATTTCATTTTTAAATGATTTCCATTCGCTGAAGAATCTGTCACATGTCTTTGGAAGTTGTTGTGGTTCAACCTTGAAAATTGCAGCGCTTTCTTTTAACAAATTATCATTTGCCTGTGTTGCCTCAATCGCAGCAACACCAGCTGAAAATTCAATCCTTTCTACACCGTCCTGGATTCTTTCAGTTTTCGTTATTTTTATAAGTCCAATATCTCCTGTTCTGGCACAATGTGTTCCTGCACATGCCTGAACATCAATTCCATCCACCTGAACAGTCCGTATTGACATTCCTGGAACTACTCCCCCTTGATAAAGGATAAACCCGTATTTTTTCTCGGCTTCAGCCCGAGCCATCCAGTTAGTGAGCACTGGACGGTTCCCCATGACGTATCTGTTTGCAAGTAGTTCAATTTCCTGTAACTCCTCAGATTTTATCGGTTTGTAATGAGAAATATCAATTCTGGACTTTTTAACGCCTTTTTGAGCCCCTGCCTGCCAAACATGGTCTCCTAAGACACATCTTGCAGCTGCAATTATCAGGTGTGTTGCAGTGTGATTTCGTGCTAAAGATTGCCTTCTTGAAAGCTCAATTTCACCTGAAATTATCTGGCCTTTGTAGGGATGCAATTTTTCAATATCTTCTTCATTTACTCTGTGTAAAACGGTATTATTGACCTTTTCAGCATGTAGAACCTTTATTTTTTCACCACGGATTTCAAAATACCCTGTATCTGAGGGTTGGCCACCACCTTCAGGATAGAAGATGGTCTGATCCAGTATAATATTATTTTCGTAAGTTCCAAGCACATGGGCTTCAAATCGGGTCTCATATGGGTTTTCATAGAATAATAAATCTGTAGCTGGGAAATCAAGTTCAATTTCTGTTTTTTCTTCTTGAACTTCTTTTTCGTGTTCATTTGCAACTAAAGTATAGAAATTATCAGGTACTTTTACCTTAAAATCTATCTTTTCTGCAATTTCCTTTGTAGTTTCTGGTGGAACTCCATGGGATTCGTAGAGTTCTTTAAGAGTTTCAAACGGCATTTCAAATTCATTTTTTTTTCTAAGTTTTTTTACACTTCTTTTAACAAGCTTTCTACCTTTTGAAACAGTTTTAAGATATCTTTTATCTTCTAAAGTGATGATATTGAGTATATGATCTTGATGTTGCTTAATTTCAGGATATGTTTTTGATAAAAAATCAAGCTGTATTTTCATTATATCTGCAAGGGATTCTTTAAGTCCAAGGTCTTTTATGAAGCGAATTGTTCTTCGAAGCACCAGTCTTGCCAGATATCCTTCTTTAACATTTGATGGGATTACACCATCAGCTAACATGAATGCCAGGCATCTTGTGTGGTCTGCAATTATATATATTGCTTCCATTGGTTTTGTGGCTTCTTCAAGCTCTTTTAATGAAATATTGAGTCTTTGAGCGACATTTGTTCGTAGTGTTCTAAGGTCTGCAAAGGTTTCAATATCCATCATTCCTGCAAGGAGAGCATTTTCTGCCAATATCTTTTCATCTACTTCAACTGTGGCTAATTCCTTTAATTCATCTATTACAGGACCAAATGAAGCATCATAAGCTGTTGGAGTCCCCTGTGAGATCCAGGCAAATCTTTCAAGTCCATATCCAGTATCAACAATTGTTAGCGGAATTTCTTCAAGCTTTCCACCCGGTAATGTTTTGTATTTTATAAAAACAAGTGTTGCAAGTTCCACTCCCCTCACACAAACTTCATAGCATGGACCTGCATTTCCTCCACCTTCCCACCATGATTCAATATAAGTAATTTCTTCTGGATTGATTCCAATATGTTTGATAAAGTCATAGCAGTATTTTATGGTCTCATTTTCCCAGTAAATGTACTCTTTTTTAGAATTAAATGCGTGATGTCCGCCCATTGTAAAGCAGGTCATGTGTCTGCCGGTTCTTCCGACATTATCCACATCATTAAGCCTAATTGAAGGTTGTGCAACTACTAATGGGTTTGCAGGTGGATCCACTGCTCCTGATGTTATCCACGGCTGAAAATTATAAATTGATGCGCCTACTAAAAAAACATCGTCTCTCCATCGCTTTGCAAGAACAGGATATCTTTTTATGGGTGTATGGTTGTTTCTTTCAAAAAATTTCATGAAAGTGTTTTGAATATCGTAGAGGTCATATTTTTTATCTGTTGCTGGATTTCCAATGAATTCATATTTATCGCAGGGTGCGTCTCCGCATGTGTTTCTATCAAGGATAGACCAGAAATCGTTTCCACATGTAACACAGGTTTTTTTAGTAAATCCAAGTTCTTCAAGCTGGCGAGACATGGTAATCAATGATAAAATTTATTAAACTTCAAAATAGTGTAATTAAAATAAAAAAATAAAAAAGCCAGTTTTCTGGCTTTTTGCCTGAAATTATCCAAAGAGGGCGCCGAGACCTGCTGCGGCTTCTTCCTCTTTTTCTTCTTCTTTTTCTTCCTCTTCTTCTTCCTCTTCTACCTTTTCTTCTGCTGCTGGAGCTGCCGCACCTGTTGCTGGAGCTGCTGCTACTGCTGTTTTTTCCATTGCTTCTTCAATGTCCACTTCTTCAAGTGCTGCAATCAATGCTTTTACTCTTGCATCGTCTACTTCTGCTCCTGCTGCTTCTAAGACCTTTGTTACATTTCCTTCGTTAATTTCCTGACCTGTTGTGTGCAATAACATTGCTGCGTATATATATTCCATCATGATCACCTCATAAATTAAAATTTATTTAAACTAATTTTAGCCGAACAGGGCACCTAACCCTGCTGCAGCTTCTTCCTCTTTTTCTTCTTCCTCTTCTTCTTCCTCTTTTTCTACTTCTTCTTTTTCTTCTTTAACTTCAACAGCCTTGGGGCGTGATTTCAGTTTTTCCAGAAGTTCGTTGTCAAGCACTTCTTCATTTTTAGATGCTAATTCAGATGCTAATGCTAACATCTGTGAGTAAGCTCTGGATAACAATAAATCGGTTGTTTTTGATGTGAGTATCGATGCATTTAATGCAAGATTCAATGCTTTAGTTGCAGCATTCTGTATAATAAGTGGCATAGCTTCCTTAGTGTATATAGATGCATTTACTGATAGATTCAATGCTTGAGAGAACGCTTTCTGTATGTCAGATAATGTTTTCTCTTCATCTACAGTTAAAAGGTCAGATGTGTACACTGTTTTATCTTCATACGCCGCTATTAAGTCAATACCCACTTCCATTGGCTCGATTTCGAGTCTTGTAAGAATACCTGCCACATCTCGAGGAACTACTTCTCCTTCAGCAACAATTACCTTATCCTTGGTTATGACAATTTTTCCTTTATCAATTTTGGCAGGGATACCCACCTTTTGAAGTTCTCCAAGAATAGGGCCTGGTTTAAAAGCAGTATCACCTTTGGGAACTACAATGTCAGAAGGAGCTATACTTCCTGCTTTTGCTGGTGCAGCAGTTTTACTGGCTTCAAGAATCTTATAAAGCTTAAATGGATTCATATCTGTAAAGATCAATGCGGGTTGACCAGTCATATAATCTCCAAGTGCAGCTATATTATCTTTTTCAGATTCGCTTAAAGCCAGGCTCATTAATGTCTTTCTGGACATTTTAATTGTGGTGTCCTTCAGGTTTCTTCTCATTTTCTGGAGCTGGGGAGCTGGTATATCTGCCAGATTGGCCATACCCACTACACCGTGGCTTTTTATAAGTTCTTTGAGGTTTTGAACCTCTTCCTTTTTCCATTCAGCAACATGAGCCATTAAATCACCCTCGCTACTGGACCCATGGTTGTTTTAATATACATGGATTTTATCTGGTTTCTTCCTTTCTCCAGTTTTCTATCCAGTATTCCAAGCACAGCTTCAATATTATCTCCAATCTGTTCATCTTCCATATCCTGAGAACCAACAATTGCCTGGATAACTGGCTGATCCTTTATTCTTACTTTTACGGTATTTGCAAGTCTTTCCAATATTGGATCTGGTTTTACAGTGGCGGGAACTGGTTTTGGCATCTTTTTTCGAGGCCCAAGAACAGGTCCTAAAAATCTACCAACAAGTGGCATCATATCAGCTTGAGCAACGAAAAATGTGTATTCGTTGGCCAATTTTTTGGCAGCTTTACGGTCTTTTCCCAGATCTTCCAAATCAGCTTTGGTAATTATAAGATCTGCACCTGCATTTTTGGCCTGAACTGCCAGTTCACCATCTGCGATAACGGCAATTTTAATGCCTTTTCCGCGTCCATTTGGAAGGAAGACTTCTTCATCAAATCTGTTTTCTGGTTTTTTCACGTCTAAATCTTTAATGTTAATGATAACATCTATAGACTGTGTGAAGTTTCTCGGCATGGATTCACTCTTAGCCTTCTTCACCGCTTCCAATATCTCCTGATTCATCAAATTCCTCCATGAACTTTTTTTGTGAAAAGTTCAAAGTATTGTGGTTTAAACCAAACGGATTTTTTGGTTAATTAATAATATTATAAAATTTATTGTAACTGTTCGTCGTATAATCCTTCACTAATCTCTTTTTGAACGATTTTAGGGTCTTTACCATCTACAGTTAACCCCATGCTCACACAGGTTCCAATAACCTCTTTTGCAGCCATTTTGTAATCGTTTGAAAGCAGTGCATCGAACTTCATCCTGGCGATTTTAAGTGTCTGTTCTATGGATAGATCTGCAACTTTATCCATTCCAGGATCCTGAGAACCTTTTTCAATATTTAGTTCATCTAATATAAGTGCAGTTGTTGGTGGTGTACCTACTTTAACTTCAAATTCTTTTGTTCCCACATCTACTATGATTTTTACTGGAACTTTAATACCTGCAAAATCATTAGTTTTGCTGTTTATCTGCTCTACAACCTGCATCATATTAATACCAAGCGGTCCGATTGCAGGGCCCAATGGGGGTCCAGGTGTTGCTTTTCCGCCTTCAATGAGAATCTCTACTGTTTCTTTAGCCATTAATCTGCCTCCTTCTGAATTAATCTTATCTGGTCACCTTTGACTGTAACCGGGATGGGAATCGCAGCTTCGATTAGCTCTAAAACTACTTCTTCCTTTGATTCATCTGTTCTAACTACTTTAGCCTTTTCACCTTTGAAAGGACCAGATATAAGCTCTACAATGCTTCCTTTTTTAACAGAAACTATAATGGGCTCTGGTTTTAAAAAGCTTTTAATTTCTTCAAAGGAAATTTCACCTTCAATTGAACCCCTTAAATTTGGGACTTTAAATGCAGGATCCTGCATGTCAAGCTTAGATGAAGACTCAACTAAGATGTAGCCCCTTAAATTGTCTGGAACAAGTATTGAAGTGATTTCAATGTCACTGTTTCTGACATTTCTTGAAAGCAATTTTGCAACGTTTTTTTCCTGTCCTACAAGGGTTCTTAATGCATATATCAAATTATCACTTACCTAACGGGCTATTAAAGCAGTAAATCAATGAAAATTATATATAACCTAATAGTTGAGCAATTAAAGTTATTATAAATCCCATTATACCTATTATGATAACTCCTATTCCTGTAATCTTTGCTACATTTTTATATTCTTCTCTTTCTGGCTTTTTAGATACGTGCAGAACTCTCCTGCACTGTTTTATAAACTGGGAAGTAGTTTCCTTATTCAAACTCATAAAAATACCTGCTTAAAATTTATTAAAGAACAAGTTACTAAATTATTTGAGAATAATGTGTTTGCTGGTTATTCTATATAAAATAGTTTATTTGATCTATGAATTTATAAACCTTTCCATTTATAGATAAGGCGAACTAACAAGATGGAGAAAATCAATGGCGTTTTTTAAAATTAATATTTATAATTAGAAAACACCGTCTATAAACTCTTCTAAAGCTGATTCAGGAACTGCATCCTCTTTTTTTTCTTCAATATGCTCACGTTCAACCGGAACACCGAAGATATGGGGAGATTTCACACCAGCAACTACAATAGTTGTACGGATAACATTTTGAAGGTCTTCCTGGATCTGTGTACCCCAGATTATGTTAGCATCTGGATCGAGTTCATCCGCCACAATCTGAACAATTTTTTCGGCTTCGTGCAGTGTCATATCTGAGCTCCCAGAAATGTTTATCAGTGCACCCTTGGCATTAGAGATGTCCAGATCAAGTAACGGACTGTTTAAAGCCTCGTGAACAGATTCTATTGCCCTGTCACCAGATTCAGATTCACCCATACCGATCATTGCCATTCCAGAGCCTTTCATTATGCTTCTTATGTCTGCAAAGTCAAGGCTCACAAGACCGGGTTTAGTTATAAGTTCAGTTATTCCTTTTACAGCTCTTCCCAGAAGTTCGTCTGTCACCATAAAAGCCTTATTTATGGGTAAATTAGGTGCAACTTCAAGTAACTTATCGTTAGGTATCACAATAACTGTGTCTGCTGCATTCTGGAGCTTTTCAAGCCCGTTTTCAGCATTTTCCCTTCTTCTAAGTCCTTCAGCACTGAAAGGCATTGTTGATACCGCAATTGTTAGTGCACCAATCTTTTTGGCTAATTTTGCAATTACAGGGGCAGAACCTGTTCCAGTACCTCCCCCAAGACCGCAAGTTACAAAAACCATATCCGCTCCATCCAGCCTTTCTTTTATTGCTTCTTCACTTTCTTCAGCGCATTCTTCGCCTATTTCAGGTATTCCACCTGCGCCTAATCCTCCACATGTTGCTTTACCTATGAGTATCTTCTGATGGGAATTTGAGTAGAAAAGATCCTGTGCATCTGTATTTATAGCAATGGTATCTGCGCCTTCGATTCCTATTTCCATAAGCCTTGAAACTGTGTTATTTCCAGCCCCTCCAGTTCCAACAACGAATATTTTGGCTCTGCTCTTTTCTATAATGTCTTTGAGGTCACTGTTAACATCTGAAACGTCGATACTGTTTTGAATGTCAGATGGCCTTTTCTCTCTTCTAACTTCTGATTCTTTTAAGGTGTTATTTATAAGAGATTTCAATTACTACCCCCACAGCCAATGTTTTAAATAATGTTTATGCTATTGTATTAACTTATATTTAAAACCAGCGATTGTTTCAGTGATAATTCATTATCTTGCAAACAATTTTTTAGTTTTATCATTATATGTCATAAAATTTTGTCTGATCTTGATTTAGTCTATGGTACATTAATAGTCTTTGATTATATTGATTATATAGGTCATGATGAATTTATTTGACATTATTGCATAGGCATTGCAATAATTTCTTTAATTTGAAGGTCAAAGAAATTATTCATATTAGCTGCTTTTAATACCACTGCCGCGTCTGCACCCCATCCAGTTCCTCCAACAGCAATTATTTCTTCATCCACTGGAATTAGACCAGCATCTGCAGCCATAATAGATATTTCCACACATACTTTAATTCCCTGGCCGAATAATCGGAGGGTAGCAGCGATTACCTCCACATGAGTTATTCCGCCGAATTTATTGGAAATTCCCCTGCCAACCCCGCTTAGTGCATGAGATCCTGCATATAAAGTTATATCATTTTCTTTTAGTTTTTGTGAGTATTCTGGAGTTATTTCAAGCTTTCCTTTTTCTTTAAAGCCTGCATGATGAGTTATACTGATTATGTTAACATTTTCAATTGCTTCACGTAACTTTAAAGCAGTTTTTCCAGATACAGATGCAACTACAATATTTTTTATATTTAATTCTTCCTTCCTCTGCTTTACAAGTTCTATAACTTTATCCGTATTTTCTGCACCTTTATTTTCAAAATAGTTAATAGTTTTTTCCATTTAATCACCAGATGAATTTTTCAGGCCTTAATTACCTGTTTTAATATATATTTTAAGATATATAACAACTTTTATATAAATGGCGAAACAATAAATTAAAGACTTTATGTAAGTTTAAGCATGAAATCAATTTTATTTTAAAACATTAATTCACAAAAAGGTGACCAGATGAAAGCATTTAACTTTATCACGCCAAATAGAAATTCTAAACCACGTGAAAATGGAATAACGATGATGTTAGATAAGGGAATGGGCTTAAACGCTGTTTACGACCTGTTAGAAGTGTCTGGGGAATTTGTTGATCTTGCAAAGTTTGGATGGGGCACTTCAGCACTCCACGATAGGGATCTTATCAGGAACAAGGCTGAAATGTATTTATCATATGATGTGATACCTTATCCTGGTGGAACTCTTTTTGAACTTGCATATTTAAAAAACAGGTTTGATGAATTTTTAAATGAAGCAGACAGGTTAGGGTTTAAAGCCATTGAAATATCCGACGGTTCCATAAATATACCTCTTGATGATAGAAGAGAGGCAATTTCTAAAGCCAAAGATCAGGGTTTTCTGGTTATTTCAGAGGTTGGAAAAAAGGATCCAGATGAAGACCGTAAACTGGATTTCGATAATCGGGTTGACCTTATTCATTTTGATATAGATGCTGGAGCAGATATGGTGCTTATTGAAGCACGTGAAGGTGGAAAAGATATTGGTATTTACGATGAATACGGGAATGTTAAAGAAGATGAACTTGAAGCACTGGCCAGAACAGATAGGAACAAATTGATCTGGGAATCTCCTCTTAAGAATCAGCAGACTTACTTAATCTTAAAATTTGGAGCAAATGTAAATCTGGGTAATATAGCACCAGATGAAGTAACTGCTCTTGAAACGATGAGAAGAGGGCTTAGAGGAGATACTTTAGGAAAGGTGGAACTTAAATGATAAAATAGCTAACCATTCTCAAGGTTATGACAAGTAAGAGGATAAAAAACCTGTTAAAAAAGTATAGTCAAATTTAACAATTTCTTAGATGTTAATTATTTTTATACTTTAATAAATTCTGAACAAGTGGATTTTATAGTTGAACTTCGTTATAGTCCCATATGACGAAGTTGACAAAATTCATAGAATTGAGAGGTTTTGAAAGTTAAAGTTTACAATTAAAATAATTTAGCAAATGAAGATCTATATATGACTAAACCGGGATTTATTCATATTTGAGCTGGCATTTCAGCTTACCTCCACATTCACACTCATCCGAGAAATCATCAGGGGATTCACTGCACTGCAACCTGCCAGGAATAATAAGAATGCATTTTCTGTAGCTGGAAAATTAAGGTAAGGGTTTTTACAAGGGCTGAAAACAAGATTTATAGGGTTAATGGGATAAACCGAACGAGAACCTCCTTTGGTAGCATAAGCCAGAAAACCTCTTTTGTTTAATGGTGGAAATGTGGGAATCATCCTAAAAGGAGTGTAAAGACCACTTCCAGTTGGAGAATCTCTGGAAGAGAATACTTCGTCATCACTGAAACTCCCTGAATTATAGAATAAATCTGTTCGGGCATTATTTAGTTTAGAAAAGAATGTTTCTGTTTCCTGGCTTTCCCATTCCAAATTTTTTAATTCAATAAAAAATTCTTCGAGATCCTCTTTGAAAATATTCACTATTCCAAATTTATCTGGATTAAAAATTATAATCTCGTCAATCCCTGAAAAATAAAGTTTATACAAGTCTACTTGATTTAATTTTCGCAATAAACTTATAAAATATCTTAACTCCAGAAACTTGTATAGAAAAAAGAAATCAGGGAAATTAATCAAGTTTTTTTTGTTAAAAGGATATATTATAGGGTTATCCAGAATTTTATGGGCCCTTGAAATTAAATTAACCTTAAATATTAGTTCTTTCGAAAATTTCCCCCCTAATTTAAGAAATTGATAATTGTTATCTATAGTCTGTTTATTAAATATAGAATCATAAATGCCGGACTCTTTAAACTGAATTAATTCCATAATTAAGACATTTAATTCATCTTTATATTCTGATTCCATTAGAGATGACTTAATTTTTGTAATATAATATTCATACGGTATCAAGGACTCTAAATCATTAGGCAACATAATTAATACTATTTTAGCATTTTACATTATAATCCGAGGCTGTCTATTATAATATTGTTTATGATTTCATAAAATTTTTTTGATTTTTCTTTTCTTTAGGTTAGCTTATGGGAGTTTTAATTGTTTTAACAGGTGATTTACCACCTCCAATTATAGGTTTGATTACAGGAGGATTCACAGGTTCTGATGGATTAACTGGAATAACATTTATGGGATTTACAGGAGGATTCACAGGTTCTGGAAGGTTAACTGGTGTTGGAGGAGTGTACGGAGGATTAACAGGTGTTGATGAAGATGGTTCAGGGACCATCCCCCTTCCACTAAATTGCTGGCAAATGAATCAAAAAACTATGTAATTCCAGTTTATAAATCCCGGAAATTTAATTTCCCTTATTTCTCATTTCTTCAAGCTTTTCAGAAATTTCTTTACTTGTAATTCCCTGTTTTTCCTTAACTTCAACTTCTGGCTCTTCGCCTTTTATCAGGTTATAAACTGTTAAAGCTATTACTCCACTGACAAACAGGATAAACAATCTTTCAATTGGATGCTCGCTTGGGGAAAACCCGGGCCAGTAATTTTGAACAACAATTCCAATCAAAACAATTATTCCAATAAAAGTTAAAAATCCAATAATTCCTGCAATAACTTTCCTCAAATTCATAACAATCACATCAACTTACTAATATCAGTATTTAAAAGTTTCAAATAAGTTTTATTCGCCCTAATAACATCAAAAGCATTAATCTTGTTTCTTCCTTCTAATACTGCACTGCAACCAGATAAAAGCAAAATAAAAGCTTTTTCTGTGACTCTGAAAGTTGATGATGGTCCTCCTGGCCCTTTCCATTTATTATGCATTAACATAAATCTAATCCCATAGATATGATCAAAAAGTTTTTTAGCTTTTTTATCCTGCCATTTAACCTTCCCAAGTTTTTTAAAGAATTCAGCTGTGGGTTGGGGTGTTTTTTGGTTTGAATCGAAATTTTCTAGCATTAAAAGAATTCGTGTGGCCATGGGACCATGAAAAATGTTTTTTCTATCATCTAGATTCAATTTTCTTCCTAAAGTAACATGATAGATGCCTGCAATAAAACTATAAATCACTAGAAAATGTTTAATACTGATTAAAGGTGCTAAGGGAATGTTTAATGGAAATTTACTAAGACTTCCTAATGCAAGTTCCTCTAACAAAGAATATTTATCTTTATCCCTATCTATTTCCACATCTGGACTCAAAAGATCATCAAAAGACAAAAAAACAAGCTTTTCGTAAATTTCATTCTCTTGCAACGCTAATATCTCATCCACAACTTCTTTTAACTCTTCAACATCATTAAACTCATCTAATACTTTTTCTGCAACCTTTTCTGTTGGTTCTGCCCTTAAAAACATTTTATTACACCCACATGTTCTATTTTTTTACCATGGCCATCGAATCTTACTTTTAACCCAGTTTACAGCTGAAGATGCTGCTTTTTTAACAGTGTTAACAGCTTTGTTGGTAGCTGTTTTAGCTTTTGTAGCTACTTTCTTGGCAGTGTTAACTGCTTTTTTGGCAGTTCTTTTCACGGTGTTCACGGCTTTGGTAACAACTTTATTTACAGCCTTCTTAGCTGTATTTACAGCTTTTTTAACTACTTTTTTGGCAGTGTTAACAGTTTTGTTTACCACTTTCTTGGCAGTAGTAACAATTTGTTTGGTTGTGTTAACTGCTTTTTTGGCAGCTGTTTTAACATTTGTGACCACTTTATTTACAGCTTTCTTCACCGTGGTCACAGCTTTAGGGATCAGTTGCTTAACTGTGGTATTAATCTTATTAACTATATTTCCCACACTCTTCACAGTATTTACAGCTCCATTAACAAATTTTTTGGAGGAATCTATTAAATAATTCAGATTTCTGTTTAAAAAACCTCCAACTTCGCCATAAATATTCCCTATCTTCCTAACTGGATCAGGACTAACCAAAAGATCACCAAAGTCGCCTAAGCCCCTCCTAAACTGAAAATTGCTGAAAGCAGTCGCAGCAGCAATTAACTTCTCATTACCAGTTAACTTAGCTAAACCTTTAAAAATATCTGCAAGCCAACCAACAGGATTCGGTAGAAGAACATTACCAATCCACGAGATAGCATTCTTCAAATATTCCGGGTTATTTAATTTTAGTTTCCGGGCTAAATCACTCAGAAAATTCCCAATTTTGTTTATTATAATATTATCAGCTAAATTTAACCCTATTTTTAACCCTGCTTTGCTCAGTATTCTGGATAATGCTTTGCCTGCTACTGATACTATTCTGCCAATTGGTATAATTGATAATAGAAGAAGCAGGAAGCCTCCAATCGATAAATCACCATTTTCATCAATTCCAAATCCCCAGTAAAGTAAGGTTTTAATGTTCTGTCCACCCCATATTTTATCCAGGTTACTGTAACCATGGATATGGTAGAAGTTAGCGTCAAAGAAATCCCAGATATTACCAGTTCGCCAGGCTTTTTGACCGGCTTGCCCAAGCTTATCCCAGGTATAAAAAATGTGGGAGAAAGGATTCATAGGATGGTTCAAAATCCCTGCAAACCAGCCATATAAAGAACCCTTATTATTAATTTTCCAGGCTTCATCATTATATTTAAACAATCCAAACGAAGGATTACCCTTACCTTTTAGATAGGGTGCAAGAGGGCCGTAAATCGAAAAATTATTGAAACTATAAGTCCCCGGCTTAACACCAGAACCAGAAGCTTTAACACCCAGATCTAAAAATCCAGGAACTTTACCACCCTTTTTAACAGAATTGTTAGTATTTATACTTTTAAAATATGATTTAAAGGTGTTTATAGGAGTTTTAATTGTTTTAAAAGGTGATTTACCACCTACAATTATAGGTTTGATTACAGGAGGATTCACAGGTTCTGGAAGGTTAACTGGTGTTGGAGGAGTGTACGGAGGATTAACAGGTGTTGGTGGATTTACTGGTGTTGGAGGAGTGTAGGGCGGATTTGCTGGTGTTGATGAAGATGGTTCAGATCCACGGACAAAAACATCACCCTCACCATTAGTATCATTTGCAACCAGGTTGTCTGCCCATGAACTGAATGCCACAGCAGTGCCATCAGCATTTATTGATGGCCCACCACTATTACCATTTCCTAAATCCCCTGTCCTGGAGATGCTCACCACTCGGGTTGTTTTTGAGATTCGGTCATAAACTAAAACCTGTGAAACAAAATAGGAATAATCTGGAGGTAGATCAACTCCCATGGGTGCGCCAGCAGGCCTAATATCCTGTAAGCTGAACGCTATATAGCGGCCATCACCACTAATAGAAGGCTCCCCACAATCAACATTAAACTCTTCTCCACTGCTTAAAACACTCACACGTTCCGTAATGCCTGATAATTGATCATGGACAAAAACATCATCCCTATAGTTATTATCACCCCAAACCAGGTTATTAGCATATGAAGAAAAAGCTATGTAACGTCCGTTTGCGCTTATTGAAGGTTTAGAACTGTAACCATTCCCTTCGTCTCCATTAGTTGAGATACTCACTCTTTTAATGGTGTTTAAAGTCTGATCATAAACAAAAATATCATCAACACCATTATTATCGCCTGTAACAAGATTATTTGCACCCGAAGAAAAAGCCACATAACGTCCATCAGTGCTTATTGATGGTTGAAAGCTGTCACCATTTGCTTCTCTGCCTGTACTGGAGATGCTAACTCTCTTAATGGTTTTTAAGACTCTATCATAAACAAAAATATCATGAAAGCCATTATTATCGTCTGACACAAGATTACCTGCATGCTGGGAATTTGAACTTCTCTCTGTATTGAAGAACTCAAATCGGGCCTCACCTGAACTGAAAGCCACATAACGACCATCACCACTAATAGAAGGACTAGAACTATCACCATTACCCTGTTCACCCGCACTGGAAACACTAACACGTTCTGTAATGTTTAAAAGCAGGTCACGCACAAAAACATCAGAAACACCATTAGTATCTCCTGTAACTAAATTAGTGGCATAGGATGTAAAAGCCACATAACGACCATCACTACTAATAGAAGGCTGACTACTATCACTATTACCCTGTTCACCCGTACTGGAAACACTAACCAGAGTTGTAGTGTTTAAAAGCCTGTCACGAACAAACACATCTTTATGACCATTAATATCACCCGCCACAAGATTACTTGCATAAGAGCTAAAAGCTATATAACGACCATCACTGCTAATAGAAGGTTCATAGCTATAACCATTAGACCCACTTCCATTAATAGCAACACTAACACAGATCGTGGTGTTATTGGCCGCTGCAACACTCCCACAAAAAGCCAATAAAAAAATAAATGCAAATGATAGTAATATAACCTTTTCCAAGATTTACACACCCTTGTATAAAAATTACGGGTATAATTTCAAATCTACCTTCATATAACTATAAAATATGACGATTTCAACAAATCCAAATTCTAATTTATATTCTAAACATATACACTATATTATTATATTATTATAATGTGAAATTCTGGATATTAATACATATAAAGATTACTATTTTAATTTGATAGTTTAGAATCATATATGAAGATAAAAATAAGGTAGTTAACCTGATCAGAACGTCTTTATCAAGTTTGAAGATTATATGCTAATATTCTGGTTAATATAACGTAGTATTCATTATTTCAGGATTGATTTTGTTTAAAATGGATGTATTAGACTATTAATGCTATTCATTCAGATTTAGATCAGTTTTAGCTTTAATCAGGTGAATTTGGAAATTTTACAATATTTTTTATTTCCTGATACTCCCAAAAATATTAATTCCACAAAATATATACAAATAATAGAGGTTATATTATGTATTTAAATGGTGAAGCACGTTTTGGAAAAGGAAAAGAAGTTGCACATTTAGATCTTTTAATAGGAGACAAAGAAGGCCCTGTTGGCCATGCTTTTGCTAATGCTCTTGCACAGCAGATGGATAAACACACCCCTCTTTTTGCAATTATAGCTCCCAATCTTGTGGCCAAGCCAATAACTTTAATTGTCCCCAAGGCTTCGCTTAGAGGAAGAAAGGATATTATGAAGGTTTATGGTCCTGCACAAAAAGCACTTGCCACTGCAGTTGTAGATTGTGTTTATGATGAAACCATTCCCGAAAATAAAGCTGAAGAAATCTGTATAGTATGCGGCGTTTTTATCCATCCTGATTCAAAAGAAAGCGATAAAATTTATATAAATAACTATGAAGCTGCAAAATTAGCTATAAAAAGAGCATTTACTGAAGAACCTTCAATTGACGAAATTTTAACTGAAAGAAACTCTGTTGTTCATCCTTTTTACAAAGAACCTTAATAGCTTAAAAAAAAGAATTTAATAAGTAATTTAAGCATTGATTGATTTAATTGAGAGATATCCAAGTAAAAACTAATCGCATTTTTTACTTGGATATCCACATATTGCCCCTACAGCCCTTACCCCCACAGCGTCTTTGAGTATTTTACCGCCTGCAGTTGGTGGATTAACTGTTACTTCACTCCCATACTCTTTTTTAAGGAGGTCTACTCTTTCTTTTTTAAGAATATCCGCACTTGCTTTTTCCATCCTTTCTTCCTTATCTGTTACCCATATCTGTGAACTTTTTTCTTCTTCACTATACTCTTTCATTTCACGACGTTTTTCTTCCATGGTTATCACCCCATTAATTACCGGTTAAAATTAATTATACCTGGTATTATGGATTTATTTGGCAATTTGAAGGATAGCAATGACGTAATTTAAATATTTTTATTGTTTATCCCATAAATTAAAGGATATATTAACTTCTTATTTTGAAGTTCAAATTATAAATAATTTACTACTATTTATATAATAAATATTATTTTCATGTTGATTATAAAAATTTACTATTCATTCATTTAAAAATGAAAATACTTGAATAATAATCTACATAAAAAATAGTAAAGAAAAAGGTGGATAAAATGATAGAAAAACTGGAAGTTAGCTTAATCAACGAAAATGTTCATAATTTCAAAAGAGGAGAATTTGGAGTTGAAAAAATCCAAGTTGATGAAGATAAGGGCTTAATTGAAATAACATATGAACCTAAAGAAGATGGTGTTAAACATGTGATTATTCCGCTTCAAAACATTGAAAAATTGGATTATACAGAGAAAGTAGCTGAAAAAGTAGAAATTAAAGGAGAAAAGAAGTAAGATTTAGTAAAATTTGTAATATATTAACTATTAATTTCCCCTCTTTTTTTGGGCATCGCAGTTTATGTGTCTTTTTGCAGTTTTAAGAATGATTTTGCATTAATAATCTCATTTTTAAGAGATCCAGTCTTCATAGTATCCTAAAATATTAATTGTCAAATTTATTCAGGTATTTCTCCTCACTCCCTAAATTTTAATTATAATAGTGTCTAAGGAATTACTGGCCATCCAGTATCTCTTTGGGTGCTCCACAAATTCTGACAAGATATTCTGCTTCCATAAAATGTAGTTTACAGGGTATAATTAAACAATGGAGTGGCCCACCGAAATCTTCACCTATGAGTGTTTTTATTTTATCAGCACGGACTACTGGCTTATCTGAACCAGCACGAGCAACTATAACAGCCAGAGAATCTTCAGATAAAACATTTTCCCTCCTATCTTCTTCAACCTTTAAAAGATATTCTAATCCTTCGTTAGCAGTCATGTAACGATTTTCATCAGCTTTTATATCCAGAAGGACCAGCGTGTGAGCATCTAATTTTATATTTGATTTTATTGCAAGATATGGGGAATGAGGAAAGTAATTTTCTTCAGGGAAAGGAATAGTAGTAACCTTACCAAACTTATAAGCTTGAAGGCCAGCAAGGCCAGGTGCTGCTGATAGGATGGACGATGAATGGATTACTGTGGTTTCAATGTTAATTTTTTTTGCCTCAATCATCATATCTGCATGTGTGGTGGCAATTAAGGGATCTCCTGCAACTAAAAAAGCAACATCTTTTTCCATGGCAGCCTTTAACGGTATATTGTATTCTTCAACCTCTTCTCTTGTTAAAACTCTAATTTCTTTACTTATTATTTCTTCAACAGCAGATAATGTTGTCCCGAAAAGATTTGCAGTGTAAAACTCGGCATAAACATCGTCAACTTTTTTAAGGGCTTCAATTCCCTTTAAAGATATATCTTTTTCATCATAAAGACCTAAACCAATAAAATAGAACATTGTATCACCAGATAATTAAGAATATTATCACAATAATTATATTTTAATCCTGATAATATTTAGTTATATTTAGTTTTGGAAGGTTTATGAGGAGAATTATGTTTGGTCTAAAAGTCAATAAAAATATTGCAAATGACGTGCGTAAAATATTATTAAAACACTCTATTATTAATCTTGAAGCTAAAATAAAGCGTGAAAATGATTTTGTTATAATTCCACTTACAAAAAAACCAGAAAAAAATTTATTAACACATTTTGGGGAAAATATTGAACTTATTGAAACAACATTTGAAATTCAAAAAAAAGTTCCTCGAAGCCTTAAAGACTACTTGAAAGGCAGAATTGATACTCAAAAAATCGATGAAATTAGAGGTTCATTTGATATTATTGGGAATATTGTAATTTTGGAGATTCCAGAAGATTTAGAAGGCTTTAAAGATTTAATTGGTGAAGCTGCACTTAAATTCACCAAAAGAAAAACAGTTTTTAGAAAGAAAAGCGAAATTAAGGGAATTATAAGAACAAGGGAACTGGAACATCTTGCTGGAGAAGATATATCTGAGACAATTCATCAAGAATTTGGATGCAGATTAATGCTCGACATTAAGAAAGTATATTTCAGCCCAAGATTGGCCACTGAGCGAAAAAGAGTCGCTGATAGTGTAAAAAACGGTGAAATAATAGTTGATATGTTTGCTGGAGTTGGCCCTTTTCCAATACTCATTGCAAAAAACCATGATGTGAAGATTTATGCAATTGACATAAATCCTGAAGCTTACAGGTACATGCAGAAAAATATTGAGCTTAATAAAGTTCAAGATAAGGTAATTCCAATCTTAGGGGATGTAAGAGAAGTTTTAAGTGATAAAAACATTAAAGCCGATCGTATAATAATGAATTTGCCAGGTACTGCCTTTGAATTTCTGGATTCTGCAATAAATTCCATTAAAGATGGTGGAGTTATTCACTATTACGAATTTTCTGAAGATTTCAAAAAGCCAGTTGAAAGGATTAAAAAGGCTGCTTATCCCAGAAAAGTTGAAATCTTGAATAAAAGAAAAGTACGGTCAAAAAGTCCGGGTAAATGGCATGTTGGAATTGATGCAATGATTTTTTAACTATATGCTGTGCTTAAACATCACCGTACTAAACCTGAGAAACATTTATTATTTTTAAAATATATATTATTATCCTGTGATTGAACTAATATTTGCATTTACAGGCCACAAGAGACGTCATTTATTTTTCATAGAGAGGAACTTTGTTAAAAAGAGGATATGTAATGAGTTGAAATAAAAATGGCAAAAAATAAAACCAAAATTATTGCAAAACCAGGGAAACAGGAAATTTTCATTGAAAGAGAGTTTGATGCGCCGCGTGAGCTTGTATTTAAAGCATTTGTAGATCCAGAGCTTTATGTACAATGGATTGGGCCGCGAGGACTTACCACGACGCTTGAGAAATTTGAACCAGTGAGCGGAGGCTCCTGGCGGTTTATCCAAAAGGACCCTGAAGGCAATGAATTTGCATTCCATGGAGTGAACCATGAAGTTCTGGAGCCAGAAAGAATTATTTTTACCTTCGAATTTGAAGGCCTACCTGAGAGTGGACATGTCCTTCTTGAAACAGCAAGATTTGAAGAACTACCTGGTAACAGGACGAAGCTAACAGATCAATCTGTCTTCCAGTCGGTGGAGGATCGGGACGGCATGATGCAATCAGGGATGGAAGAAGGGGTAAATGATTCATATGAACGTCTTGATGAACTTTTGGAAAAGATGAAGTAAAATTTGAATAAAATGGGAGGTATTTATGAAATATAGTAATGATCAAGCCATGCAGCAACCTAAAATGCCCGGATCCGAGCTCAAACTATTGGATGTGTTTATTGGTAAGTGGATTACCCAGGGACATACCATAGCCAGCGTTAACACACCATCTGTAAAAATGAATGCTATTGATATTTACGAATGGGCGCCAGGAGGATTTTTTATCCTTCACACAGCATACAGTCAAATAGGGAACCTTGCTGCAGGTGGTATTGAGGTTATTGGCTACGATTCAGCAAATAAAAAGTATTTTACACACTATTTTGACGGTCAGGGCAATCTTGTTATCTCAGATTTGACCCTACAAAATGATATCTGGACATGGGAAGGAGATTGGGCAGGAGAAGGACACCGTGACACAGTGGAATTCAGTGAGGGAGGTAATATCATGGTGTCTCACCATTATCGGTCAGACGACGGTGCGAACTGGATGCCATCCATGGATGTGACTTTGACCAAAGTTGGTGAAGTATTTTAGGAAAATTAAATTCAGGAGTTAAAAAATTGCAGAAAGTAACTTCAAAAGACGGTACTACCATCGCATTCGATAGATTGGGTGCAGGATCTGCTGTCATCCTCATAGCTGGAGGAGAAATAATATGACTAAATATGCAGCGTTACTGCGTGGGATTGGTCCTTCCAATCCCAATATGCGTAATGAGAAATTTTCAGCGTAGTTAATTTAACGAGGACAAAAACGCCTGATCTAATGCGCTGGCTGGAAAAAGAATTCGGCAAGGAAATAACAACCAGGACCTGGAAAACGGTTGGTAGAATCCTTAAAAGGATGGATGAATAGTTTTGAATTTTTATTTCCTCTCTAAGATGATGTACTTTAGAAGTAATTTGAAAGGAGTGATTTAAAATGCAAAAGATCATACCATTTTTATGGTTTGAAGATAGTAAAGCTCTGGAGGCAGCTAATCTCTATACCTCCATCTTTAAAAATTCGAAAATACTGAATACCGTGCGATACGGAGAAGCCGGACCCGGTCCGGCAGGATCGGTTATGTGGGTGACCTTCCAGCTCGAAGGACAGGAATTTCACGCATTAAATGGTAATCCACAGTTCAAGTTTACAGAAGCCATATCGTTGTTTGTAAACTGCGATACCCAGGAAGAGGTGGATGAGTTGTGGGAGAAGCTTTCTGAGGGAGGAATGGAACTGGGACCAGGCTGGGTTAAGGATAAATTTGGCCTGGCCTGGCAGATCGTGCCCACCATTTTAGGAGAGTATCTAAACGATCCGGATGAGGAAAAATCCCAGAGAGTAATGCAGGCCATGATGCAGATGAATAAACTGGATATAGAGAAGTTAAAGCAGGCTTATGAGGGAATATAGTCAATTTAAAGATATTTCAATGAAATGGTGTGATTTTATGGAAAAACTACATTTCTCAATAGTTATAGATGCGTCTAAACAAAAAGTATGGGAAGTAATGCTTGGGGAGGACACGTACCCCTTGTGGACTGATGTGTTTATGCCCGGTTCATATTTCGAGGGTGATTGGAGTGAGGGAAGTAAGATGCTTTTCATTGCGCCTGATGAATCGGGTAAAATTTCCGGGTCGGTGTTTCGGATAAAAGAAAATCGGCCGTACGAATTCGTCTCAATGGAAAACATTGGTATGGTGCAAGATGGGAAAGAAGATACTACAAGCAAAGAGGCGACGGTATACGCTGGTGCGCTTGAAAACTACACCTTTAAAGAGATGGATGGTAAGACTGAAGTGCTGATAGATTTAACTCCAGTAATAGATATACCAGATGATTATAAGGAAATATACCAAGATATGTGGCGTAAGGCCCTGCAAAAGCTCAAAAAATTGGTGGAAAAATAAAAGGAGGAAAATTTTATGGAAAAAATGCAATTTTCAATCGTTATAAATGCACCTAAAGAAAAGGTCTGGAAGACCATGCTGAATAAGGATACCTATGAAAAATGGACAGACGTTTTCATGCCTGGTTCAACCTACGACGGTGACTGGAGCGAGGGAAGTAAGATACTTTTCCTCGCACCAGATAAGTCGGGTAAAATGTCTGGAATGGTAAGCCGAATAAAGGAGAATCGTAAATACGAATATGTCTCCATTGAACATGTTGGTATTGTGTATAATGGCGAAGAGGATACATCAAGCCAGGAAGCCAAAGAATGGGCCGGATCACTTGAAAATTACACATTCAGGGATGTGGATGGTAAAACTGAACTGCAAGTAGATCTGTCTTCAGATGTTGTAAACCAGGAAATGATAGAGATGTCCGAGAAAATCTGGCCTAAAGCTCTACAAAAGCTCAAAGAATTGGTGGAAAAGTCATAAAACAACCAGATATATGCCTTCAAACGTAGATGAAAGTTAGGTACAGTGGTGAAATCTAAATGAAAAAAGGAGAGGTATTACATATCACTCCTGAAAATTTACACACGAATCCTGCTTTTACCAATGTCGTTACAGTAACCGGGCATGTGAAGACTATATATATTGGAGGACAGGGTGCTGTGGATACTTCCGGTAAAATTGTAGGGAAAGGAGATATCAAACAACAGGTCTATCAGGTATTTGAAAATATACAAGAAGCTCTGAAGATCGATGAGGCTGGATTGGAGCATATAATCAAGTGGAACGTGTACGTTGTTGAAGGCCAATCGTTGGAGGTAGGCTTTGAAGCATTCCGGGAGGTTTGGGGTAACCCACCAAATCCACCGGCCATCACCACGGTGTTCGTCTCTGGACTGGCTAACCCTGATTTCCTGGTGGAAATGGATGCAATAGCTGTTTTACCCCTGAATCCAATTGATTAACAAATTTTCCCCTGATATCTTATTCAGATTATCTAAATGCATTAGATATGAATATAAGAGGTGATGAAATGACTATGAGTCCTGAATCACGTAGATTAGCCGGTATTCTGTTGATACTTATACCTGCTGTTGCCTGGGGAGGTGCCAGCATACTGACATTTTTAATCAGTGACCCTCAGTATATGCAAAATGCACTCCGCCGGGATCTCTGGCGAGCAGGCCATGCCCATGCCGGAGTTCTTCTTATTCTATCTCTGGTTGCCCTGCTTTATGTGGATAAAGCTAATCTGTCGAAAAGAGCTAAGAAAGTGGCTAGAAGTGCTGTACCTATTGCAGCTATTTTAATGCCTTCAGGATTTTTTCTTTCAGTTTTAACTCCAGATGCAACCTCTCCCAACGCATTAATTTATCTGACCTATCTTGGCGGTGTTTCGTTGGTGATAGGTGTTTTACTGCTGGGTGTGGGATTGATCAGAAAACCATCTGAAGCTGGATGAAAAAATAGGAGGATGATATATGACTAAAAAGATTGAAAGTGTAACGATCGGCATTGCAGTCAAGGACGTTAAAGAGGCTACCAAGTGGTACAAGGCTTTGCTTGGCGATGTTGAAATAATGGAGCCCGATCCAGGCACCATCGAGCTAAAGTTGACAGATAATGTATGGCTACAGCTTGATGATACTGGCTACCTTGAGGTTGACGGCGGGTCAACAATTATTCGCTTCCAAACAGACGACATAGAGTCTGCCCATAAGCTGGCAAAAAGAATTACTCCTGACGTAGAGGATATTATAGTGGTTGAAGGTGTCATAAAATACTTTGATTTCAAAGACCCTGCGGGTAATCGACTGTCATATGTTCAGCTACTGTAGAACTGTGTAAAAGTGGATTATACTAAGGAAGTAAGATAAATGGCAGCGAATAAAACGCAAACCATTATCTGGCAAGCATTGTCCTGGCCAGGTATGGGGGTTTACAGACACACGGTCGATGGCGATATTTATGGCCATGGATTGGCGGTGGGTAAAACAGACCAGAATATTCCATTTGCTGTAGAGTATCATGTGGCATTGACAACTGATTGGAGAATCAAGGAGTATCTATCAAATCATTGTTGGATGAAAGAGAGATTAAGCTCGTGCATAAGGATCAAGAGCGGTATGATGACAAGGGCCAGCTCAACTGAAAGACTTTTCATGGTGGTCAGGACTCACCATTAGAGATGCAAGAGACGCCCTCAACTTAATTAAATCAAAATTAAATCAATCAACTCATGATGGCAAGACATATTGGTTTTTTGACTATATAAAGGTAAAAACACCAAAGTCGCCATCTGCATTATTATTATCAATTTATGATGAATACACAATTGCTTATAAAGACAGGGGAGATATCAGTGAAGCGCGAGATATTGAAAGAATGATTTCAATGGGTAATGCTTTAAATGCAGTTATTATTTTAGATGGTAAAGTGGCAGGCACCTGGAATAAATCTTTGAAGAGAAATAGAGTTGAAATCAGGCTAAATCCTTTTCGTAAATTCAGCAAAGATGAGCAAGAAGCAGTAGAATCAGAGGTTAATCGATATAGTGAGTTTGTGGGAATTTCTGCAGTCTTGATTTAATAAATTATCAAGATAGGTGGATATAAGCAATAAAATTAGTATTGTGGCTTTTAGACTTTGATATGGAATAAAATTAAATTGAAAGAGAAAATAAGGGGGAATTTTAATAAAAAGTGAAGGTAATTACGCATCCGTGAACGGAATGAAAATGTATTA
Organism: Methanobacterium sp.; assembly: GCA_039666455.1. Taxonomy (NCBI): domain Archaea; kingdom Methanobacteriati; phylum Methanobacteriota; class Methanobacteria; order Methanobacteriales; family Methanobacteriaceae; genus Methanobacterium; species Methanobacterium sp. Next base: position 52,898 of record JAVSLW010000029.1, read on the forward strand.
TGAAGTCTCCGGCAAGGGCGATCCACTGATCGTATTGCACGGTGCTTATATGAACATAATATCAATGGGAGAAATAATCCCCCAGCTCGCCAGGACCCACAATGTCTATGCGCTCGAATTCCAGGGCCATGGTCGGACCACTGACATTGACCGCCCCATCACCTATCCGAACCTGGCAGACGATGTAGCTGCTTTTATGGACGCTGTAGGTCTTAAGAACGCTGATGTATTCGGTTATTCTGTGGGTGCTGAGGTCGGATTGCAACTCGCCATCCACTACCCAGAGAAGGTGAGCAGACTTATCGCAGCCTCAGTCGCCTACGATCTTGAAGGTTGGCAGCCGGCGTACAAGGCAGCTATCCCTCAAATGACCGTTGAGATGATTGTCAATATGCCATTCGCTGAAGACTATCGTAAGCTTGCCCCCAATCCCAATGGTTTTCGTGCACTTGTGGAGAAGATGATAGCTCTCGAAAAGGAACCGATGGCGTGGGAAGAAGATGTTAAAAAATTGAAAACCCCGGTGCTGATCATCGCTGGTGATGCTGATGTAGCAACACTCGAACATACGATAGCTATGTTTCGGTTGCTTGGTGGTGGTGTTATGGGTGATATGGACAAGCCATTGTCGGATTCACGTCTTGCTATTATGCCGGCAACATCGCATACGGCTGTCATTACTCAGACCGATCTTTTAACTGCTTTCATTCAACCTTTTCTGAAAGGAAAAACGCCAAAAGGATTTTTTGAATAGACTATAAAAGGCAGATATTATACAAACATAACAATAAATTACTAATCTCTTTTTTAGGAGATGAAATACTATTATTTTAGCTGTTGCAATCTTTTTAACTCTTATTGGTAATTATTTTAGCATATATCTACAAAACAAGCTCGATTGTTGCACCACTTGAATTTCCATCATTCGGCATTAAAAATATAAATGAAGATCGTAAAACAATCTCGCAATCACTTTTTAAAGATATAGACGTTTTATTATTGCCCGCCACTACTGATGTAACACCAAGCATTGAAAAAGGCACATCAGGAAGGCCACAGGCACTTTCAGCCGACAATACATTCTTTTGTAATTACTATGGACTGCCAGCAATAAACATACCCTGTGGGTTTAGTAAAAAGGGCTTACCCGTAGATTTACAAATCGTTAAGCCGAGACGGGTGAAAACAAAGTTTTATAGTACTGCATCAAAAAGTAGTTATGCTTCTATAAACGAATTAAATATGTATTACGATTCATGGTACTGGTGAGCTGCGAGTACTGATTCATGACGCATTTGGTCTATCTAACTTTGGGGGTATTTGTAACTGATGCAGGGCTTAAAATGGTAAAGAGAGGTGAGTGGAGAAAATGGGAAAAGAAATAGCCCGAATATGTGGTGAAGGAAAAGTTGTGATAAAAGACTCTAATTCATATTTTCTCCCCACATCTGTGGTGCGGGGATTTGAAAAAATGTTAGAGGGTAAACATCCCTTATTTGTAACTGAAGCGGTTATGAGGATATGTGGAATATGCCATGCTGCTCATGCAATTGCTTCTTGTAAGGCCTTTGAAAATGCGCTGGACATTTATCCTCCAAGGAACGGGTTAATGGGTAGAGAAGCTATAGGACTGCTAAACAGAATCCAGAGCCACTTGATACACAATCTCTTAATTCTTGAGGATTTAGTAAAGAAGAGAATAAATGAGGATGTGACAATTCTAATATTAGATGTCCTGAAAATTGTAAATAAAATGCTGCATGAGCTTGCTGGTGCATCAACACACCCAAATAAGTTAGTTATAGGAGGTATAGGAAAAAACTGGAGCGAAAAAATTATTGAAATAAATAGAGAAAGACTGAAAGGGGCAGAAAAGTTGTATCATGAACTAAAGAGGATTGAGTCAGACGAGGTTCTGTGGACAGAAAAGGCGTTAAAATCAAAAGATGTTGAAGTGGATTTTAACTACCTTGCCTCCCACCCATTTTACGGAGATATATCTACAATTGACATCCAAAAAATAAGTGTAGAGCCTTACAGTAAAATCTTCGAAGATGAATCTGCAAGGACTTCATCATCCATGGCCGCATTGTATGGGGGAGAACCTGTTGAGGTTGGGCCCAGAGCAAGGCTACGAACCTATAGGGATTTTTCAAATAGAAGCATGATTGGGCTGCAGATTGCTAGATTTGAGGAAATAAGCTCTGCATTTAATAGAATAGATAAGGTTTTTCAGGAGATAGACCCCACCACCCCCTTTAAGATAGAGAGATTTATATTTAAAAAAGGATATGGTGCTGGAGTATATGAGGCGCCCAGAGGGATTCTAATTCATAAGGTCTGGTTGGATAAGGAGGGAAGAGTTGAAAAATATAATATCGTTGTTCCAACCATGTTCAATCTTCCTTTAATAAATAAAATGGGGAGTGAATTTGGAATAAGACTGTTCGATCCGTATATAACATGTGCTTCACATTAGGTGATGATATATGGGTAAATTAGATATATCCCATATTGATATTGGAGGATGCGAAGGGTGTTCAATTTCTGTGTACATGGCTTTGATTAAAACCAAAAATATCAATTTTTACAGTAAATTCCGGGGAAATTTTGTCCTGAAAGATGAGGGAATTGCCATAGTAAGTGGGTCAATATGTATGGACACTCAAGAAAAGGTGGAGTTACTTAAAGAAATACGAATGAAAAGCAGTGTATTGGTTGCATTTGGTTCATGTTCTGCTCTTGGAGGTATAACAAGATATTGTAAGGGAGGTCAGCAACCAAAACCAGATCATATGACTTTTAGACGGATTAATAAGATTGTGGACGTTGATTATGCAGTACCGGGATGTCCGCCTCCACCACAGTTTTTAATACAGTTCATTAACCTGTTTGTTTCGGGAAAACAATCAAAATTTATTCAGATTTTCAGATCAATAGCAGAAATTAAGAAATTAAGCGGTTTAGATTTAATAGATAACATAGTTTTACAAAATATATGTATAGGTTGTGGTGCATGTGTTCTTTCATGTCCCACTGATGCCCTGCGCATTATAGAGGGGATGCCAGACCTGATTCTTGAAAAATGTATAAGATGTGGAATATGTTATGTTAGATGCCCGATAGGTAACAAATTGCTGTTAAGAGGGTGTTTGAAGTGATACTTGAACAGTACATGAACAAACCTTTAGACGAGTATATAAATGTGTACGTGGTTGAACCTGGGGAAAAATATGGTGGCGTAATTACAGCGTGTCTATGCTACCTCCTGAACAAGGGTTTTATAGATGGAGTTGTCTCTACAGAAAGAGAAGGGATAAAAGGGAAGATAGTAACTGCAAAAACTGAACAGGAAATAATATCTTCTTCTGGCAGTGTATGGCACGTGGTGCCCTATACTTTAAAGATGAGAGAAACTATTGAAAATGAAGGCCTATACAAACTGGCAATTGTCGGTCTTCCATGTCAGATAGATTTTCTAAGGCAGATGAAAATATTCCCCCTGACCGAAGCCTGCTTTGGCCAGAGACTAAATTTCTTAATTTCCCTATTCTGCTACGGAACTTTTGCCAGGGAAAGCGTGCTTAATTACATAAATGAAAAATATGATATCGAACCCTTGTCGATCAGGGAGATAAAAATCACAGATAAATATTTACACGTAATCGGAAAAAAGCAGGTGGAGATTCCGATAGAAAATCTTTCTAAATATTTACATGGTGGCTGTTTATTCTGTCCAGATTATACAGGTTCAGCTTCTGATTTATCAGTTGGAATTGTTGAAAAGAAAACCATTGTAATTGTAAGAACCAAAGAAATGGATGACCTGATTAAAGATGCTGCTGTCCTTGGCTACATAAGTATTCATGAAGCCGATGAAAAAATTATTGATAAGATACGAAGAAAAGCAGTGCAAAAAATAAATAGGGCAAGATCATCAGCAATTTAAGAATAACTGAAAGTAATCTGCAGCCAGAAATCATTTGCAAAAAGTAATTCATTAACCTTTAGCAACACCCTCCAGGTAGAGCTCATACCTGGGCCTGAAAAGCTCAAACTCTTTAGCTGTTTTTATAGCAATATCATATAGGAGATCCTCATCTTTAAAGTGCAGTACCTTACCCTCCCTTAAAACCCTCTTTCTTATATACAGGGGCAGATCCTGGAACACCTGGACATCCAGACCTTCCCTTTGAGAGTATTTGATTCTCTTATCAAAACCCTCTGATACTTTATCAGGAAACATAACCATACACAAATCAACATCTCCAGCAACCTCACCTCTTGCGTAACTGCCAAAGAGTATAAGTGCCAAAATATCCCGGTCCTTTTTGATTTTTTCTTTAAAGCTTTCAAGGATCATGTCCATGTTTTTCATTCCAGTTCCCCTTTTTTAAAAGTATTATTTGATAATTCAACTTCAATTTCATCTAATTTTCCCTAAAAACTCCAGAACCTCCATTTTGAAATCCTGAAAATCCTCAAGTTTTTTGCTTAGAATTTCAAAAACTTTATCATCTTCTATCTTTGAGTAACCATGAACAAGGATGTTCCTAAAACCTTTCATTTCCTTTAGTTTTTCCACCAGTGAAGGGTCCAGCACATTTTCCTTTAACTTTTCAAGGAAATCTTCCTCAACAGACGGTAATCCTAATCGTAATTCCTTTACTAACATGGCACAGATATCCATTACCGCCTCGATTGTTATCTGAAGAAGCCTTTCAATCGCCCTCTTTTTTTCAATACTGGCTTTGTAGCTTTCAAAAGAATCTGGGATAATCTCCTGGAGTTCTTTAAGATATTGCTCCATTTCATCCATCTTTGCATAAATCCTTTCTTTATCCATGAGATTCTCCCTGTTTAAAGCTGTAAAAACCCTAATTTTTTGAACTTACACACTTTTTTATCTGGATTTATCTGTATAATATATTATTTTTTTCCAATAAAATTTATTGACATGCACCCTTTTATACATCTCTAAGGATCTCTAAGATTTTTACAATGGTTTGTATTTGTTTCTAAAATTATGGCAATTTGTTTAATCTTAGATATGACATTATTATAGCTTTGGGGCTCTCTTTTTTTCAGTTTATTTATAATATCTTGAAAAGATGGATCAAAGGCAATTTTATACATTTAAATCAGAAAAGAAAATAGGAGTTTTATTCTTTTAGGAATAGATCGTCAATATTTTTAATGATGATTGGTTTTTTTATTTGCTTTTTCAATCCGTTTAATCTTTTTTATATATTCTGGATTGAGTTCGGGCTCAATTTCAGCCTTCTTTTTTATGATAGAAACTTTTTTTCTTTCTTCTTTCTTTATATTTATATGGCTGTGCATAAATTCATCAAGCCTCCAAATTAAGTTGTTTTATTTTATATGGATTCTACTATAAAAAGAGTTTAGGTTGGTTTGATCGAACTAACCACCGATGGCGTTAAAAAATGAAAAGTTACTTTTAAGAATATGAAAATTTCATGCTAAAATTAAAATCTAATGTAGATGCATGACATTGTTTGCAAGTTTTGATATTGTATCTATGAGTGAAGTCCTAAACTACCTGGAAAGGAGCAGGCAGAGTAGCTGAAGTAGTTATTCCAAATGTAGCCATACTTTTTAAGGTCAAAACTAATTTTTTTGGATTTATGGGTGTTTTTTTCAAAAAATCTATGAGCATTTCCCAGGTAATTACAGTTTCAGAAAGTGCTTTCCTGAAATATCCAAGAAACTCTTGATTATCCTCAGGGCATGCTAAACATGGAACTTGTTGAGCTAATGCAAATTGGAGTGCATTATATATCTTATTTGTTCCACACTCAGGACAAATCTCAAACATATTCTTCAAAGACGTGTTAGCATTTGAGTCCCTTACCAAAAGACTAAGTTTATCTTCAGACATAAATCTCCACTCCTTTATTTTATTCTATAATTTTTCTGTTTTATAGAATAATGAAAGGAGTAATTCTCCTTCTTTAGTTAATTTTCCATCCTTAAATAATCCGAGTTTTTCTATATATGGGTCAGTTGACTCTTTTTGAAGAATTTGACGTCCTAAAGTTGAATTTTTAAAGATCATTATATCTTCGATAGAAGCGCTTTTTACAAACTCTTCTCGCGAAATCTTACCATCCTTCAAAAATATGATTCTTTTTGTTCTTTTTGCTACTTCAGGATCATGTGTAACCACAATAAAAGTGGTTTTCTGTTCTTGATTGATTTTTTTCATTAGTTCCATAATCTCTACAGTTGTATTAGAGTCTAATTGTCCAGTAGGTTCATCTGCCAATACTAAAACAGGATCATTCACTAAAGCCCTGGCTATTGCCACTCTCTGCCGTTCCCCTCCTGAAAGCTGTGAGGAATATGATGCATTCTATTTCCAAGCCCCCCAAGATTCAATAGCTCTGCAGCTTTGGCCCGTCGTTTGGATATTGGCAACAATCCATGTAAAGGAAGTTCTACATTTTCCAGTGCAGTAAGATAACTTATGAGATTATGAAATTGAAAAATAAACCCTACTTTTTTTGATCTGAAGTTATCCATGTCTTTAATGGACGATAAGCTTTCACCATCGATGATAATATCCCCTGATGTGAAAAAATCCAGTGCTCCAATTAATGTTAGAAGTGTGGTTTTCCCTGAACCAGAAGGACCCATAATAGAGACAAATTCACCTTGATCAATCTTAAGATTAACTCCATTTACTGCAATTACTTCACCAAACTGTTTAGTTAAATTAGTAGTTTTAAGGAACATATTATCCTCTCCTATTCCCTGGATAATGCTTCCATAGGACTCATTTTTGAAGCGCGCCATGCAGGATAAAATCCACCTAAAACACCGACAATTATAGCAATTAAGAAGATTAATATCACTAAATCTGCAGTGATAGGTAGAGCTATAGGAAGTTCAGCTGCATGAACCAGCACATTTACCACACCGATTGCAAGCACGATGCCTAAAACACCTCCGATGATGCTGATAATGAGAGCTTCTTTAAGAACCATGGATATTATCTTTTTCTTTTTCCATCCAATCGCTCTTAATACTCCAATTTCTCGTGTTCTCTCCATTACAGACATTACCATGGTGTTCATAACTACCATACTGCTTACAACAATAGCAATCAAAGCTATCAAAGATGAGCCACCTTGAATTATTTGAACATCTTGCTGTTGGGCTGCCACTTCTGGACCTTTAAGAGTTATAAGTTGTGGAAACCTGTTCTCTATCCGGGATCTGATATCACCAAGCTGGTTAAGATCTTCAACCTTCACACTTAACATGGAAGCTTCGTTTTCCATACCAAAAATGTATTGAGCTTCATTTAATGGAATAACTCCCCCACCATCATGGATAGGATTTCCTGTTTCGTATATTCCAACAATTTCAAAGGAGGAATCATGTATATGCACAGTATCCCCTACATTCAATCCTTCTCCAGCAGACATAGTTCTCCCTATTATGATTTTGCCCTTATCATTGGGTTGCAGTGTTCTTCCGTTAGTTATGTTGAATTGTTTAATAGCGTGCTCGTTAGGATTTGCTCCGATGATAATGACAAATGGTCTGTCTTTCAGACGGGTTAATGAAAATGTCATTGCAGAAACACTGTAAACACCGTTAATATTTTCTATATCATTTTTTGTAGCTATATCCACTCTACTTATTATGAGGTCAGGTGCATCTCGATCCAATATAACAAAATCATCTCCTCCAGTTATCTGCTGAAATTGAGTTACCATACCATTCGCCAGCATTAAAAGAGATGTTACCAGCATGATACCAATAATAATGCTTAGAATTGTTAATCCACTTCTTAATTTTCTTCTAAAGACACTTTTAAGAGTCATTCCAAAAATGTGCTCTTTAATATCCATATAGGATCAGCCCCCTATTTTTTATTATCATTCTAATTTAAAGTGTTATTATTTCCTTAATATCCTGACAGGGCTTTGGTCCAGGTTTCATGAATCTTTGATTTATCATATCCCATAACTAGCTGCATTGCTATGTCAGTATAAAGTGCTGTTATGAGCCTAGCAAGAATATTTGTGTCAATGTCATCCCTAATTATCCCTTTTCTTTGTATTCAGAAACCACTCTTGACATTCGATCACCACATACATACTATTTAATTTTAATAATTTAAAACTAACTTTTAGTAAGTCTATTAATTTTAAGTTTAACTAAATATCAGAAATAGTTGAAAAAAAATGCTTGAAATTTTGTTAAAAACTTAAAATGGCTTAAAAATAAAGAATTATTTTAGCTAAATGCTAAATAAGATATTAAATAGAATAGTATCGTTAACAGCCAGTTTACCATCCTTTTTCAAAACATGGTTCATCTTCGTAAATTACAGATAATCTGTCAGCAGCTTTTATTATTTTCTTTCGTTCTGATTCAATGCCTTCCTGCAAAAAATCAGGTATATTATCTATTATAGGGAATTTAAATCACAATTTAAGCATTTCAGGTAACTATTAACTTCTTTTAAATCTCCTTTACAATAGAGGCATGTAAAAATGCCATTGAATCACAGTTAGATTCTTTATTAGGATAATTTCTATTAATGATTTTAGCTGTTGAATTTCTAAATTTATGGGGTAAGCCTTCTCCTATCCCTCGGAAATAAAACAGTTTCCCTGATATTTTTAGCTCCTGTAATACACATTGTGAACCTTTCAGCCCCTAATCCCCATCCAGCATGTGGTGGCATTCCATATTCAAATGCTGCAAGGTATCTTTCAAATGATGCCGGGTTTAAGCCCTGTTTTTTAATTCTCTCCACTAAAAGATCATGTTTATGCACCCTTTGAGCGCCTGAAGATATTTCAATGTCTTTGTACATCAGGTCAAATGCACAGCTCTTTACAGGGTCTTCATCGTCTGGCATTACATAGAATGGCTTTATATCTGTCGGCCATCCAGTTATAAAATAATAATTATCCATATGTTCGCCTATTACCTTTTCAGCCGCCCTTGATAAGTCTTCACCGTGCCTCATGTTAACTTCCTTTGAATTTACAATATCTACAACGTCGTCGTAATCAATTCTATCAAAAGGAATGTCTGGAATTTCTAAATCCACTCCAAGAAGCTTTAATTCATCTTCACAGTAATTAGCAACATCTCCAAGGACTGTGTGTACCATCCCTTCAAGTATTTTCATTACATCTTCCTGATCACAGAATGATGCTTCAATATCAATGGAAATAACCTCATTTAAGTGTCTGAGGGTATCATGCTCTTCTGCTCTAAATATTGGAGCAATTTCGTATACTTTATCAAGTCCTGTGGCCATCATCATCTGTTTATAGAGCTGAGGGCTCTGCCCAAGGAAAGCTTCCCTTTCAAAGTAGGTTATTGGGAAAAGTTCTGTCCCACCTTCAGTAGCTGATCCAACAAGCTTTGGAGTGTTTATCTCTATAAATTCTCCTTCTTCAAGGAATAATCTCACTGAGTGGAGCATTCTGCTTTTTATCTTGAATATTGCATTTACAGACGCCCTTCTAAGATCAATATATCTTGAATCAAGACGCGTGTCAATTTCTGCTCTTACTTTTTCTGTTGTATCCAGTGGAAGGGGTAATTTTGATTCGTTCAGTAATTTCAGTTCGTTTGGAATGATTTCGTATCCGCCAGGAGCTTTTGCTGACTCCTGAACCATTCCTTTAACTGCGATTACTGATTCTTTCCTTAAGCTCCTTATTTCTTCAAGTAATTCCTTTGATATTTTCTTACTTGGTGCTGTAATCTGGATTGTTCCATCTCTGTCTCTTAAAAGGAGAAAAATAATTCCTCCAAGGTCTCTTATTTCATGAATCCATCCCATAACTTTGATCTCTTCTCCACTAATTTCTGGATTTATTCTCTTTGAGTAATGAGTTCTTCTCCAATTTTCCAATGAATCTGTCAATTAATTCACCTCTAAAATAAGTTAAGCAGATTTTTTAAATGTTACTTCTTTGATATTCTTTTTTTAAATGATTCTGCATGAGCAAAAAGCCCCTCATATTCTGCAAGAGTCACTACAACATCTTTTAAATTCAAAATTCCTTCTTCTGAAAGTTTTTGAACAGTTGGTTTTCTAATAAAAGATTCTGTTGAAAGTCCAGAGTGCATTCTAGCATTTTTAGATGTTGGAAGAACATGGTTAGTACCTGTACCATAATCTCCAGCAGCAACAGGTGTTAATTCCCCTAAAAATATAGAACCTGCATTTTTAATATTTTTAAGGACATTTTCAGGGTCTTCTGTCATAATTATTAGATGTTCTGGGGCATAATCATTTGTAAATTCTATCATCTCATCAATAGAATCAGTAACTATAATTTTACCGTATTTTTCAAGGGATTCCTCTATTATTTTACTTCTTTTCATATATTTAATGTTCCCTGAAATGATTTCATTTACACTGTAAGCCAGGTCACCTGAATTGGTAATAAGCACTGATGCTGCATCAGGATCATGTTCTGCCTGAGCCAGCATGTCAAAAGCAATGTACTCTGCATTACCAGTTTCGTCTGCTATTATAAGCACTTCAGAGGGTCCTGCAGGGAAATCTATATCTACCTCACCGTAAACTAATTTTTTAGCAGCTGTAACAAATATATTTCCAGGCCCCACTATTTTATCAACTTTAGGAATGGATTCAGTCCCAAATGCCATTGCTGCAATTGCCTGTGAACCTCCAGCTTTGTATATTTCATCTGCTCCTGCAATATCTGCTGCTACAAGTACCATGTCGTTTACACTGCCTTCAGGTGTTGGTGGTGTACAGCAGACAATTTTACTAACCCCGGCGATTTTTGCAGGTATTACTGTCATTAAGACTGATGAAGGATATACTGCACGTCCCCCTGGTATATAACAGCCAATAATTTCAATGGGACGGATGATCTGGCCAGCACTGATCCCTTTATCAAGTTCTTTAAACCATTCCTTTGGAATTTGAGCTTTATGAAATTTTTCAATGTTCCTTGCAGCTTTTTTTAATGCTTCAAGTACCTTTTTATCCACATTATTATAGCTTCTTTCTATCTCATCCTGACTAACTTTAAATTTTTCAATTTTGACATTGTCAAATTTCTGAGTGTAACTTTTAAGTGAAATGTCCCCATGCAGCCTTACATTGCTAACCACTTCACTTACAACGTTTATTACACCATCAGCATCGATTTTTGAGCGTTCCAGGAGTTTATTTCTCACTGAACTTCCAAGTTTCACTATTTCCATTGTACCACAATCTTAATTGTTGAATTAGATTTAAATATTTACTTAAAAAACAAAAGCATTTTGTATTAATTTTATTTTAAGTAGTATTACTAATTAACGTTTTACTATCCAAAACTATATCATCTATGAAAATTAAATGATATTCAGCTTGAAGTTAAACCGTCAAAATATTCACATTTGTTTTTTCCTGTGCTTTGTGTAGTGTATCACAACAATAACAACCTATATATAACATATATATAACATGCAACTTAATTTTTAAGTATAAATGGAGGGGCTCGGTAAATATGTATAAAGACGAACTTATACAATTACATCAATTTTTGGTATATGTTTTAAAATATTTAGAAGATGAATATGAAGTTAAAGATGAATGTGAGGAATATTTCCGTCTTAATATAAGCCCGCATCACATCCACAGAACAAAAGCCGAACATAAATATGCTATTTTTGTTTTATCTGAATTGATTTCTGAACTTGTCGCAAAGAAAAATAATAGAAAACCACTCCCCAACGTTTCAAATGGATTATCAGAACTTGTAAAGCGGTCAAAAAAGGAATTGATACGTATGCATGAAGATAATGTCTTGAAATATGAAAAAAATCAAAATCTGGAAATAATCTGATTTTGTATCACTCCATAAATAACTATATTAACTTCTTAATTCCAACATACTTTATATTTTATTAAAGAAGGTATGATTATGAATAAACTAAGGAAAATGATTTGTTTAGTAGATGGAGAACACTATTTACCAGTTACAAAATCTGCTTTAGATGTGCTGGACAGTTTAGAGCATAATGAAGTGGTGGGCGTTGTTTTTATAGGCGGAACTGAAAAATTAAGAGAAGCTTCAGAAGAGGGGATCTCAGAAAAGATGGAAAGGCCAGTGCACTTTGGTGACGATTATCACAAAATACCATACGATCTTATAGAAGAAATGATCGAAAAATACGATGCAGATGTGGTAATGGATTTAAGCGACGAGCCAATAGTTGATTATTCAAAACGTTTTAACATTGCAAGTATCGTTCTTCAAAAAGGAATTGTATATGAGGGGCCTGACTTTAAATTTTATCCACTTACAGAACACGATGTATTAAAAAAACCATCTCTTAAAATTCTGGGTACAGGAAAAAGAATAGGTAAAACAGCAGTTTCAGCTTATGCAGCCCGTTTAATTCATAAAAGAGAATATAATCCCTGCATAGTTGCAATGGGTAGGGGAGGGCCTGAAAAACCTGAAATTGTCCGCGGTGACCTGATTAAAATTACTCCACAATATTTGATGGAGCAGTCAGATAAGGGAATTCATGCCGCTTCAGATCACTGGGAAGATGCACTCATGAGCAGGATTTTAACTATTGGATGTAGAAGATGCGGCGGCGGAATGGCTGGAGATGTCTTCATCACCAACACAAAAAAGGGAGCTGAGCTTGCTAACGAGGTAGAAGCAGATTTTGTGATTATGGAAGGAAGCGGAGCAGCAGTTCCTCCAATCAAAACAAACAAACACATAGTACTTGTAGGGGCAAATCAGCCTCTGATAAACATAGAAAAGTTCTTTGGACCATTCAGGATACAATTAGGAGATCTGATAATTCTTACCATGTGCGAAGAGCCAATGGCCAGTAAAGAAAAGGTTAATTCCATAATAGAATTTATAAATGACATCAATCCACAAGCAGAGGTTATTCCAACTGTCTTTAGACCAAAACCCCTTGAAGATATAAGTAATAAAAATATACTTTTTGCAACAACAGCACCTGATTCAATTAAAGATGTCCTTATCAATCATCTTGAAGAAAATTACGGCTGTAAAGTGGTTGGTACAACACCCCACCTTTCTAACAGGCCTTTGCTTCAAAAAGACATTGAAAAATATATCGACGATGTTGACACAATGCTTACAGAACTTAAAGCTGCCGCAGTAGATGTTGCAACTAAAGACGCTCTTGAAGCAGGTTTGGGTGTGGTCTACTGTGATAATATCCCTCATGTAATTGAAGGAGATTATGGAAGCCTGCCTGAAGCCATTATAAAAGTTGTTGATGATGCCATAGAAGATTTTAATTTTAAATAATTTACTTTTTTAAAATTTTTACACCTTCAGGTGTCCCTACAATAACTTCATCTACAATCCCTGCAAATATTCCATTTTCAACAACTCCAGGGATTGCATTAAGTTCTTTTTCTAAAACTGCAGGATTATCAATAATGTTGAATTTAACGTCAATAACAAAATTGCAGTTGTCTGTTATAACTGGCCCGTCTTTATTTTGGGCCATTCTTAAAGATGGAATTCCATTAAAGGCTTTTATATGATCACTCACTGTTCTGCGGGCCTGTGGGATCACTTCAAGAGGAACAGGAAATTTTCCGAGAGATTCTACTAACTTTGAATCATCCACAACCACCACAAACTTTTTAGCTGACTCATCAACTATTTTTTCCAGTGTGTGTGCAGCTCCCCCTCCTTTAATCAAATTAAAGTCCTTATCAACTTCATCTGCACCATCAACTGCAATATCGATAGAATGTTCGTCAAGAGTGGTAATTTTAATTCCGGCATCTTTTGCAAGCAAAAATGAATGATATGATGTAGGTACTCCTAATATGTCCAGCTTATCCTCCTTTATTCGTTGTCCTAACCTTTCTATCAGATAATGAGTTGTAGACCCGGTTCCAAGTCCAACAACAATTCCATCTTCGATTAATTCTGCAGCAGCATATCCTGCTATTTTTTTAAGTTCCATAATAAACCTCTTTACTCATTTTAAAAGAACTAAAGAAAGATTTAAACCTTTAACACATTTATCAGGAGATTTTCCCATAGTTTTTATTATTTTGCATTTATCTCCACCATATAAACCTTCAGGGAAACATAGATCTTTCATTGTACATTCGCTGTCACACTCTGGAAATTCAAAAATCAGCACAGACCCTTCAAATGCTTTTTTTGAATCAACAAGTGCTGTAATATCTGCTCTTTCAGCTTCAACTACTTTAACCTTTCCTAATTCATGTACAGGACACGGATGCTCGGTTTCCTTTACATCAGTGATTATATACATTCTCCCCTCTTCTAAGGAATCTATACACGTACTTTTAAATCTGCATTCTTCACATTCTGCAGAAGGCCCATAATACATAAATTTAAGTCCTTTTTCTGCAAGTTTTATTCCAATAAGAGTAATCATTATTTCCCTCCGATAAACATCCTGTAAAATTTTACTGTCTGATGCCGCAAAACTATATCCCTCATATGGCTTCATTCAGTACAATTAAACCTATATAACTCCTGTAGCTCTTGCAATTTCCTCTGCTGCATCTTCTGTAAGTCCTCTATCTCCAAGTATGGTATATCTTTCTTTCCTAATCGTGTGTGCCATAGTAAGAGCTTCAATAATATATTTTGGGTCAATTCCTATCTCATAAGATGTGGTCGGAGCTTTTATAGTTTTTAAAGTATCTCTTATGTATCTCCAGTCCCCACCATGAAGATACATCATCATTATAGTGCCTAAACCGCATTGTTCCCCATGTAACGCTGGCTTAGGTGAAATAATATCTAAAGCATGACTGAATTTATGTTCAGAACCACTTGCTGGTCTGCTTGTACCGGCGATGCTTATAGCCATTCCGCTGCTTATTAAAGCTTTAACCACAAGGGCTGCACTTTCAATAAGGCCTTCTTTTATGGCATCAGCAGATTCTAAAGTCATTTTAGCAGTCATGAGAGATAAAGCTGATGCAGAATCGCTGTAATACTCATTTAAAAGCCTATATGCTAACTTCCAGTCCAAAACAGCAGTGTAATTGGACACTATATCCCCACAACCTGCTGCAAGCAGTCTAAAAGGAGCTTTACTGATTATTTCTGTATCTGCAATAACCCCAATAGGTGCTTGAGCCTCAAGAGATACTGATCCTTCTCCACTTCTTATAGATGCCCTTGGTGATGCAATTCCATCATGTGAAGCTGCAGTTGGAACACTGATAAATTGAATTCTGTTTCTTGTGGATGCAAGTTTTGCTGAGTCAATGATTTTTCCACCACCCACTCCTAAAACTACAGACACATCCTGAGCAACGTCCTGAACCTGTAAAACAACATCTTCTGAAGCTTTATCAATGACAAGTGTTTCCACAGAAAACCCTTCATTTTGAAGACTTTCTATAACTTTTTCTCCACCAATCTTAAGAGTGTTTGGTCCAGTTACCACTAAAACCCTGCCTTCAAACATTAAATCTTTACAGATGGAACCTGTATTTTCAATTACGCCCGCACCTGTGTGGATTTCTCTTGGTAATTGAATTTTTCTGAAATTCATTTTAATTTAACTCCAAAACTATTATCAGTAGTCATTGAAATAAAAGTATGTTTAGAATGGATTAAAACATATTCATTAAATACATTACTTTATATCTTTATCATTAGTTTTAGGTTATAAGTTTGAGCTCCTCATCTGTTATATAACGAAGTATATGGACGCATTATAATAGCTTTTCAATCAATAATGATCCTATTTTGTATTTTCTAACCAATTCTATCCCCAATTAATATAACTCAGCATTAGAATTATAGTTATTCTTTCATTTTTTTTAATTACCACTTAATAATATAAGACCCTGTGGCTAAAAATAGTCGAGTTTAACGAATAAAAACCAAATAAACTTAAATTTGACAAAGAACAATTGAAGTTAAAATTAAATAAATTAAAAGCTAATACATTTTGCTTGTAAAAAGAAAGATTTTAAGATTAATTTTGACCTGTGTGCGTTAGGTTTTAAAAAAAAGATAAATTTAAATGAAAATTAAATTTTAAAAGCTCGTGACCCGGGTTTGATAATTAAGACATTATCTTAATTATAATAAAAACCTTTAATGTAATTATATTATAATTTAAAGCATTAATACAGATTAGGAGCATTAAAAATTAACTTAAAACTTAAATTAAGCTATTCTACTACGTCTGCAAAAGCAAAATTTCTTCTTGTGGAAGTAATTCTAATTTTAACTTCATCGCCTACTTTGGCTCCATTTACAAAAACTATGAAACCTTCTACTTTAGCAATTCCGTCTCCATCTCTTCCCATATCTTCTATTTTAACATCGTATTCTTCTCCTTCGTTTACAGGAGCTGAATTTGAGTAATTATCTCTTCCGTAATTATTTTTAAACAATTTTTCACATCCTTAATATGACCTAAAAAAGGCATGAATAACTTTCTATTTTTGATACTATATAAAATGATGTATTTGAAAAAAATAAAGAAAAAGATTAATTTATTGCTTTAAAAGTTTAATTTTAGCTTTTTTTCACATTAATTACTTAATGCATAGTTACGGAGTTCTTAAATATAATAAATAGCATCTACCTATATTGCATTTGGTAATACAATTGTCATGCCAATAATATCAAATTAATTTTTGAATTTTTTATTATTCAATTAAATATAATGACCTTGTGGCTAAAAATTGTCGAGTTAAACAAAGTAAATTAAGGAGGATAGAATCCATCCTGATCTTTTTTATATTTAAGCCATGCTGACAACATATGATCATCAATCATATATTTTTTTTCTGAATGGGACAGTATGCCCTTATTTTTTATTATATTTACATATTTTGCCAGTGTTTTATTGGAAAAGTCTACTTTAGATAGTAAATCACTCCAACTCAATGGTCCATTTTCAATAACTGTTGTAATAATATCTTTTTCTTTATATGAAAGTGTAGCCCATATTGATGTCCACATAACAGCAATTTGCTCAATTTTTTCATAAAATGTCTGAATAACCATTTCATCGTCATATTCTACATCTCCAGACATAGTATTACAAAAACTGTTTATATAAGCAGGATATCCTCTTGTACATTTATAAAATCTATTTAAACCCTTTTCAGTAAACTTTAACTCTGATACCTTCTCTTTTAAATAACCTTCAGTTTCTTCCATTGTAAATGGATCAACGGTATATTGGGTCATTCTACCGCCAAAAGCCCCGCTTATACCATTTATTTTATTTACAATATCACTGGATGATGAAGTTGAACCTGTAAAAATATAACTTACATTATCTTGTCCTTGCGTATAACTTCTAAACATCCAGAAAAATGCTTCAGGGGATTCTAATTCACCTATAAATTGGAATTCATCTATCACTATTACAAAGCCATTTACTTCTCCATTTGAAAGCTCAACTACCCTTTGAGGGAATTCCATTACAAATTTACTGAGTTTTTCATAATTATCCTTGATATCAGGAATTGCTATTCCCATAGCTGCCCCTGCTTCTTTAAAATCAAATTTTTTCTGCCTAATTTTTCTTATAAGATCTTTAACGATTGTATATGCTTTCTGCAAGTCATCCATATTTTCTCTTAATGACTCATTCATCGCCTCTAAAAGGCTATTCATTATTAATTCTTCTGTTATCTTACCCTTTTGAATCCCAAATATTTTCGATATGTCTATATACGCTGTGAGAATGTTATCTGGTAATTCGGTTAATAATTTCTTCAATAAAAATGATTTACCAACACCTCTATGTCCTGTAACTAATATTTGGTTAGCTACATCATAATTGAGTGTATTTAAAAAGGATTTGAGCGTTATTAACTCTTTTTCACGATTATAAAAATATTTATCTAAATTAGTAGGAATTCCTAATGGTAAAATTGGCATATGATCCGCCTTTTAGTTCAATAGTGTATTTTATTTCACTTAGTTTAATAGTTTACTTAATTACACTAATGAATTTAAATGCACTATAATTTAAAGTTTAGTTAGTTACATTAGTGTATTTTATTTCACTTAGTTTAATAGTTTACTTAATTACACTAATGAATTTAAATACACTAAAATAAAAAGTTAAATTATTTACACAAGTTTACTCTTTAAAGGTATTTAGCTAAGTAATAGATTAAATTGAATGAATTACGCTTTTTTAGATAAATTAGTTGAGTACATATCAAGATTTAGGCGTGTATTAAAGATGAGGATACCTGACTCTTTACACGAGCTGTTTTAATCTAAACTCCAAAACTATTATTTAGTATACATGCTTAATCTTAAATAATTAAACTAACAACTATTTACATATTATTAATTGCTTATAAATTTAATTTCTAAACATACTTTTTTATCATCAGATTAAGGTGAATAAATGACAGATTTCAGCGAATGGTTCCACAATATCTTAGAAGAAGCAGAAATAATCGATGTTAGATATCCGGTTAAGGGAATGCATGTCTGGCAGCCTCAGGGATTTAAAATAAGAAAACACACTTTAGATATTTTAAGGGATATACTTGATGAAACCCACGAGGAGGTTCTTTTTCCACTACTCATTCCTGAAGACGAGCTTGCAAAAGAAGCGATTCATGTTAAAGGTTTTGAAGAAGAAGTATACTGGATTACCCATGGCGGACGCACCAAACTGAATAAAAAACTTGCACTTAGACCTACAAGTGAAACTGTAATGTATCCCATGTTTGCACTCTGGGTTAGATCCCACAGCGATCTTCCTTTCAGATTTTATCAGGTTGTAAATACTTTCAGATACGAAACCAAACACACAAGACCTCTTATAAGGGTCAGAGAAATCACCACATTTAAAGAAGCACATACTGTGCATGCAACGAAGGAAGAATGTGAAGAACAGGTGCAAAATGCACTTGAAATTTACAGAAAATTCTTTGACACCCTTGCAATCCCCTACTCAATCAGTAAAAGGCCTCAATGGGACAAGTTCCCTGGTGCTGAATACACCATGGCATTTGACACCATACTTCCAGACGGTAAGACTCTTCAAACTGGAACCGTACACAATTTAGGTCAGACATTTGCAAGAACATTTGATATTACCTATGAAACTGCTGAAGGAGAACATGAACATGTTTATCAGACATGTTATGGAGTATCTGACAGAGTTATAGCATCAGTTATAGGTATTCACGGCGATGAAAAAGGACTATGCCTGCCTCCAGCTGTAGCACCTTACCAGATAGTTATTATCCCTATAATATTCAAGAAAGGCGCTGAAGAGGTTTTAGAGTACTGCAGAGAAATAAGAGATAATCTGCAGAAAGCAGGTTTAAGGGTTCATCTTGACGAGCGAGATATAAGGGCCGGAAAAAAATATTATGAGTATGAGATGAAAGGGGTACCGGTTAGAATAGAAATAGGGCCTCGTGATATTGAAAATAAAAATGCAGTGGTATTTAGAAGAGATAAAATGGAAAAAGAAACCATATCCCTTGATTTGGATAATTTTATTCATGAAATTAAGGCATTATTAACTGACATTAGCCAGAACATGAAAGATAGATCATGGGAATCTTTTAATAAGCACATAAGGTCTGCTGAATCTGTTGAAGAAGTAGTAGCAAAAATAGAAGAACATAAGGGTATAGTTACTTTCAGGTGGTGTGGAGATGAAGAATGCGGAAAAGAATTAGAAGAGAAGGTTAGAGTAGACATATTAGGAATTCAGGATGAAAATGAATCTCCGGGCCAGTGCATTAACTGCAGAAAACCTGCCTCCTGCAATACTTTAATTGCAAAAACTTATTAGTAAAAAAAGGTGATGTGATAATTACATGAACATAAGAGTTATAGGCGTGGTTTTATTAGTTATACTGTTTGCATTAGCTTCTACAATGCTTAATATTTCAGTTAGAGATGAATTAAATTTAAGTGAAGCCTACAGCAGTGGGAACATTAAAGTCATACAGAAAACTGTTGCAGGAACAGTTCCCCATGAAGTTGAAATAACAAACAATGGAAATAAAACCATTGACGTGAAGAAAGGAAATGCACTTTTAAGCACCATAACACAGGATCTTGTAATTGCAGAAGAAAAACAGATAACTCCAGGTTCAACAGAAACTCTAAAAGCATATGGTATTGAACCTTCTAAAAGAGCAGTTGTAAACACCAAACTTTTACCAGTAAATAATACGTATTACGGCGTTAATCATGTCATAAGTGATTCTAATCCTTATGATTTACAGAGTGCCTATGCGGCACAGCTTAAAATATGGATCATCATGTCTGGAGGCAATTTAAACCCTTACACTGGAGAACCGGTAGCTGTTGTTGAAACAAAAAAGATCACATGGACACAGTTCCGCCAGGACCTCGCAGATTCAAAAATCAGTATTTTAAAGACGTTCAATATAACAGAGAGCGAAATTCAAAATTTAAATGAAAGACAGAGCATCAATCCCCAAAACTGGATTGATAATGTTATTAGCTGGATAAAAACTTCTTCAGGTATTCAATAAATTCAGGAGTTTGAAGATGAAAAAAACTTTCGCAGTGATTCCTGTATCAAGATTTTCATGCGCAAAAACAAGGCTATCACCTAAATTAACCATTGTTGAACGTGAAAATCTGCTAAAAGCAATGTTAAAAGATGTAATCACTGCTTTAAATGGAACAGTGGAGAATATACTGATTGTAAGCTCTGATGATGACGTTCTCTATTATGTAGAAGAATTCAATGTGGAAACCCTAAAAGAAATGGGGAATACTGGTTTAAATAGCGGTTTAGCTCAGGCAATGGAATATTCCTCCAGATTCTGCGATAATGTTCTTATATTACCCTCAGATGTGCCATTAATAAAAAAAAGTCTTGTAAAAACACTTTTAAAGAAAGGAGAAGAATTTGGCATGGTTATTGCCCCTTCTAAGGGTGGAGGTACCAATGCACTCCTGTGCCCTGCCAGAGGTTTCGAAACAAAGTTTGGAGATTACAGCTTTTTTGAACATATAAAAGAAGCAAAAAGAAATAATTTAACTTACACCATATTTGATTCGTTTTATTTGTCATTGGATGTTAACACGGCCGAAGATCTGGGTGAAATAATGCTTCACGGCAGTGAAACTGAAACCAGCAGGTATTTAAAAAAGGTAAGGTTGAAGGTAAAGTCAAATCATGGATCTGAACGTTTGAACGTAACTCGAGAGGCTTCCATATGATCGCCATGACCATCGCTGGTTTCGACCCCTCTGGGGGTGCCGGGATATTAAATGATATAAAAACTTTTTCTGCGCTTGGAATTTACGGCACTGCAGTTATCACTGCACTTACTGCCCAAAATGTTGATGAAGTTACTGGAATTCAGCCTGTAGAGCAGCGTTTTATTGAAAGACAAATCGATACCCTGCTTAGGCAGGAAAAAATCCAGTATGCAAAAACAGGAATGCTTTATTCAGATGATATCATAAAATGCGTGTCAGGAAAAGTTAATGAATATGATTTAAAAGTTGTGGTTGACCCTGTAATGGTTGCGGGTTCTGGAGGATTGCTATCAAAAAAAGATATTGCTCAATCACTGAAAAAAAATCTCCTCCCTGTTGCAGAACTTGTAACTCCAAATGTATATGAAGCCCAGCAAATTTCTGGAATTAAAATCGAAACAATAGAAGATGCCATAGAAGCTGCTGTAAAAATAGGAAAAGTGTGTAATGTTGTGGTTACTGGAGGGCATCTTGAAGGAAATGATGTGCTATTTGATGGATCAGTTAAAGTCATCGAAGGAGAATTACTGGAAAGCAAAAATACTCACGGTAGCGGCTGCACCTATTCATCTGCAGTTGTTGCTAACCTTTTAAAGGGAGAGAGTCTTGAAAATGCAGTTAAATATGCTGGAGAATTTACAAGAAAGAGTATTGAATATGGAGGTAGAGGTACTTTAAATCAGTTCTGGAATTTTTTTTAATCCCACTCAGCAGGGAAGTCAATTTTAATCTCTTTTAATCAAAAGATTGAAAAGTGATCTGTAATATGAATAGTCTATTTAAAGATATTAAAAATTGGAAAACATTTATATGTGTTTATCTTTAGAATTAATAACATGGAAGATGTTCCAAGGTGCTGGCCGGTTCTTTATTCTTTATACAAGTTAAATCGAATAGAAGGTCATTTCTTTTTACAAAAATATATTTACCTGGCTAAGGTTGAAGAGAATGTTTCTATAGATTATGAATTCGTTAAAGGAGATTATGGTCCATATTCTACAGGAATAAAGTCAGATGCGTTAGTATTAGATCAGGAAGGATTTATTGAAATGATTGATGTTGGTAGAAAATGGGTATTTGAAATAACTGATAAAGGAAAAAGTTTAACCGAAAAACTTCTCAAAAAAATTCCTAAAAATGATATAAAGGGTATAGAAAGTGTTTTAGAAAAATTTAGTTCTTATTCTCTTTTAAATTTAAAGGAATATGTGTATAAAAATCATGTACGAAATGAAAAAGAAAATAATCAGCTTAAAAAGCAAATGTTAATTGATATAGCTGATCTGCTGTCTATTTTTAGAAAATATGAATCGTCGGATAATTCACTTTTTTTAAGAGGTTCTCTTGATTACTGTTCTGTTCTCCTTAAAAAAGAAAATATTAAAGATAAAGTCAAAAAAGACATTTTTATTAGCAGTGTTTCTTCATATATAAAAGAAATAATAGAGTTAAATGATCTTATATTAAACAAACCTGAATTTTTAAGTTACCTCAATTTAAAGGACCATAAAGAAAAATTTGATTTTATCCAGGATTTATGCAGCGAAAAATTTCAAATTTTACCTCGCCTTGACGACGACAATATAGATCTAGAATTATTCTTTGATGATAAAGATGACAGTGCAACTTCCGACCTGCTTACAAGCATTATATGATGCTAATCCCATTATATACTACTGTTTTTTTGTTAATCTTAAAATAAATAAGAATAACGTGTGTTTCAAGGTTTCAGAGTTCACAACAAAGTCACAAAAGATAACAGAATCTTTTATTAACCAGGGAACAGATATAATAACCCTTGAAATGATTATAAGTGAAATAGAAAGAAAAGGTATTGCAAAAATTGTAGATGAGTTTTGTGATAGTTTTGAAGCAAGGAGTTTAGTAGATTTGAAAAATAACAATTTTTGTTTTGAAATAATTGATTTAAAAGAATTTATCCCATTATAACATTTGGTTTTACGCTAAAATTTTGATTTCATAATTATTTATACACCAGATATTGATCTTTTGCGCCATGAAATTATATGTTTTTAAAAAATAAAGGATATATTTCAGTTATTTACATTTTAACCATGCTTCCAGCCTGTTATTTACTTCATCCCAGTTTACTATGTTCCAGAAGGCTTCCACAAAGTCTGGTCGAACATTTTTATAATCTAAGTAGTAAGCATGTTCCCAAACGTCCAGTACCATTAATGGAGGCCATTTAGGTACTAAATTCACATTGTGTTTTTCAAATTGAAGAATAAATAGCCTATCAGTGCTCTTACAAAGAGCAATCACTGCCCATCCAGAGCCCTCAGTGCTTATTGCTGCCTGTGAAAATTCTTTTTTAAACCTTTCAAAATTTTTAAAATCTTTTTTTATGTATTCAGCAATTTTTCCTGTTGGTTCGCCACCGTTTTCATCTGCAGGACCCATGTTATTCCAAAAAAGGGTGTGCAGCTGATGCCCGGCTACATTAAATGACAGTTCCTTTGCCTTAGCTTTAATATCAAAGTCTGCTCCTTTTTCCCTTGATTCATCGAACAGTTTTAAAATTCCGTTTGCTGCATCCACATAGGCTTGATGGTGTTTATCATGATGTATTGTTAACTGCTCTTTTGAAATATGCGGTTTTAAAGCATCATAGCCATAAGGAAGTGGCGGTAGTTCATAATATTTTTTTTCCATATTAAACTCCTCCATTATTTACTTTTTTTAAATTTCTCTCCATTTTGATGTTTTGAATTTTTTAAACCATGGTTTATGGCAGAGCCACCAATCAACACACTGATATTCACCAGTTTCTGCATCTTTAAGCCTTTTTTTAATTGTTTCTTCGTCCTGTGCTGGTGGAATAATAACATTGCTTCCAAAGAATCTGTTTCTCGGCCATTCTGCAGGCATGGCCACCCCTTCATCATCTGCAACCCTTAAACCTTCAACAGCCCTTAAAACTTCTTCCACACTTCTTCCAAGCTCCTGAGGGTAATATATTATTGTTCTAATGATCCCCTCTGGATCAACAATGAAAACTGCTCTTACTGTACTGGATCCCTTTGCTGGATGAACCAGACCAAGTTTAGCTGCTATTTCGCCTGTATCTGCTATTACCGGGAAGTCTATCCTTACATTGAATTTTTCCTTTATCCATTCTATCCATTTATGATGGGAAAACACCTGATCAATGCTTAGACCGATTAATTCACATTTTAATATCTTGAAATTGATGTAATTTCTTTGAAATTCCATGAACTCAGTGGTACATACTGGAGTGAAATCTGCAGGATGGCTGAATAAAACAAACCATTTACCTTTAAATTCCTTAGGAAGTTTCATAATACCTCTTGTTGTTTTTACATTTTTAATTTTTGGAAAGGGGTCACCTATTAAGGGTATTCCACCAGTTACTCCTTCATCAACCTTTTTAGTCTTCCTTACTTCATATATTTTCACTTTGCTGGACATAAAAAAACCTCCTTTCTAAGAGACGTTTCATTATTATTTTATTATTCATATTAAATAATAATTTTGCTTATATTGTATTATATCATATTAAAAGTAAAAATAAATGGTTATTCTTCCTTTGACGCTGGTGGAGTGAATACTCTCTGCCCTAATTCACTGTCAAGCATGAACAAACCGCTTTTTGAGTCTCCTGTAAGTTTAACTCTCTGTAAAACTCTGTTTGCTGACTCTTCCTCCTCAACCTGCTCTGCTACAAACCACTGGAGGAAGTTACCTGTTGCATGAT
Source organism: Methanobacterium sp. (assembly GCA_039666455.1). Classification (NCBI taxonomy): domain Archaea; kingdom Methanobacteriati; phylum Methanobacteriota; class Methanobacteria; order Methanobacteriales; family Methanobacteriaceae; genus Methanobacterium; species Methanobacterium sp. Next base: position 77,915 of record JAVSLW010000029.1, read on the forward strand.
CGCTTTTTGAAATCGATAGATCAACAAGATCGTTGATTAAGCCTGTGACTTTCTGTTCATGTGCATAAACATGTTCAAATACAGCTAAGGGAGATTCCCATTCTATCTGGGGCTTTTCTATAGCAGATAATGTTACTCTCCCCCCTCTTTGAACTATGTAGTCATAGAATTTCATTGCATGGAATAATTCTTCCTGTACCTGTGCCCGCATCCATTTTGAAAATCCATTGAGGTCAACAGATTCAAAATAGGCCTCCATCGACAGGTATAAATATGCAGAATATAGTTCTGCATTCAATTGCAGATTCAAAGCTTTTAAAACCGATTTTTTTAACATTTTATCACTCTACTAAATCAACTCATGCTCTCTATGCTTTTTTATTATCTCTTTAGCCAGTTCATCTACCCTTCTAAAGTCATCATCCTTTGGAAATCCTTTAATGATAACAGGATCAAGTAGTTCAGCCTTCACATTAGTCAAAATTCCTTTAAGCAGTTCTACTGTCCTTCCACCCCATCCAAAAGAACCTATTATTGAAACAAACTTCAATTTAGGTTTTAAAGCGTTTACAAGATATGCAGCGTAAACTGCACTGGGGTGAGGCCCGGTTAGAACTGTTGGAGTGGCAAGTACCAGTGTTGATGCATCTACCAAACTCAAAGCTAACTCTCCTGTATCTGATACAGTTAAATTGAAGGGTTTTACTGTTATTCCATTTTGAATCAGTAAATCTACAAGGTAATCAACTATTTCTTTTGTACTTCCATGCATTGATACATAGGGTATTATAACTTCATTTTTGGTCCTATCTGATATCCAGTTCCTGTAAGCTTCAAAAATAGTTTCTGGATTGTTATATACAGGCCCGTGGCTTGGTGCTACCATATCAATGTCCAGTGCACTGATTTTTTCCATGTTTTTTTTGATAAACATTCTAAATGGCATCATTATTTCTGCGTAATACCTTTTTGCAGCTCTATACGCCATATGTTCATCTCTTACAAATATATCACTTGTTGCAAGATGTGAACCAAAGAAATCGCAGCTAAAAAGAATTCTGTCTTCTACAAGGTATGTTACAATGGTTTCTGGCCAGTGCACCCATGGAGTATATATGAATTTGAGTGTCTTATTTCCAAGAGATACGGTTTCTCCATCTTCAACTGTAACGAATTTTTCATCTTCTATAAGAAGAAGGTCTTTAAGGAACTCTTTACATTTTGGAGATGTTAAAACCTTTGAATCAGGGTAGATTTCAAGTACTTGAGGTATTAGTCCAGAATGATCCTGTTCTGCATGATGAGAAACTATGTAATCTATTTTAAGGTTAGTTTTTGAAATGTTATTTAAAAAATCGCTTTTTTTACTTGGATCAGCTGTATCAATGAGGGCAGTTTTTTCACTCCCCTGTACAATATAGGAATTATAGCTTGTTCCATCAGGAAGAGGGATTATTTCATCAAATAATCTTCTATCCCAATCCGGTACTCCAGTAAAATAAATTCCGGGCTTAATTATCCTTGAAACCATTTTAATCCACCGGTTCAAATTGATCTTTTCCTACCCCGCACATTGGGCATACCCATTCATCAGGTAGGTCTTCAAATGGAGTGCCTGGTTCAATTCCAGATAATGGATCTCCTTCTTCTGGATCGTATATGTAACCACAAACTGTACAAATGTACTTGTCCATGTTTAAACCTCCAGTTTAATTGAATCTCAATTTATATTATAGATTTTCCATGAATCTAATTTTACAATCGCCTTCATGATGCATAAATAGGGATGAGTGAAGGTGTATCCTTTACTCTAAACCTGATTTTACCAGCGCCGCAGCTTGGACAACGCCATAAGTCAGGTAGATCTTCAAATGGAGTACCTGGTGCTACTTTTTTTCGAGGTTCACCTTTTTCAGGGTCGTATATGTATCCACAAACACTGCAATAATACCTTTTTAGCATGGGTTTCACCTATCTTATATTTTAAGATTTTTCAAGTTTTATTAACTTTATTTTGTATTTCTATATTAATAAATCTTGCAGAACTTGCAGGTTAAGGTGCCAGATACATCCCACTTTTTTCTGATTTTGAATTACTGAACACCCACTAAATAAATAGAAAAAAAGAAATTGTTATTTAACCAGTAATACTGGAGATTCAACTGTTTTTAAAACTTTTTCAGCGACACTTCCAAGCAATAATTTTTCCAGTCCCTTTTTACTATGGGTTCCAATAACTACAAGGTCTGGATCCATTCTCCGGATAATTGTAATCAGATCTTTAGCAGGAGTTCCAAAAACAAGTATTTCATCAACGATAACTCCCTCTTTTTTTGCTTTCAAACTAAGGTTTTTCAAAATGCTTTTTCCTTCTTCTTCAAGAACTTCATAGGGATAAATCAGCTTTTCATCAATTACATAGGCCCCAATTATCCGGGCATCATATTTAGCTGCAATAGAAATTGCAGCATCTTCTGCTTTTTGAGCGAATTTTGAGCCATCTGTTGGGACCAGTATAGTCTTAAACATTTATTCCATTCCTTTAAAATATTAAGGCTATTATTCAACTTTTTTTAAATGATCTCCAACAACAAAATTTATGCCTCCTAAATGTAGAACTGGTTTTATGTTTTCTACATCAAGAAGACCTTCTTTAATAGCATTTTTCAAAACTTCAGTATGCAATACTTCCCCTACTATTATGTCGTGATCCCCTGCCTTTTTAATCCAGTGAACTTTGCATTCAATGGATGCAATGCACTCACCTATTTTTGGTGGTGAGACTTTCCGGGAAGATATCTGAGTTAAACCTGCTTTTTCAATTTCGTTTACATCCCTTGGAAACCCCTCTCCCGTTATCCACAATTCTTTCAGTATATTTTCATTAGGAATATTAGCCACAAATTCGCCGGTTTCTTCAATATTTTTGTAGGTGTGGTGTGTATTAACTGATGCAAAAGCTATTAAAGGCGGATTAATCGAAACAGGCATTGTAAAAGAAAAAGGAGCGGCATTAACTTTTCCATTACTATCTACGGTGGTTACAATAATTGTGGGGCGGGGAGCCAGTATCCGGTATGCATTTTCATTTTTTATTTCTTCAAAAACCATTTGATCACCTCGCTAAACTAATCTTACTATTTATTATGTAAATTCAATGATTTAATTATTTTGAATCAGATATTCTGCTTTATACTCTTCCAGAAATATAGCGCTGACTTTTTGAGGATCGCCATCTTCTACAAGCTTTCCATCGTCCATCATTAAAACTCTATTAGCCACTTCCCTTACAAAATCCATATGGTGACTTACCATTAAAATAGTAGTGTTAAATTCTTTATTAATACGTTTAAGGGAGTTTGAAACTATTCTAAGAGTTATGGGGTCAAGATCTCCAAACGGCTCATCCAGAATCAGTACCTCTGGATTGGATGTTAAAACAAGTGCTAATGTAGCCCTGACTTTTTGTCCACCAGATAATTCATAAGATTTTCTGTCCAATATTTCTATCGGTAAATCAAGTGCCTTGAACACAGGTTCTGCATATTTTTTTACCTCTTTGTCCGGGAATTTAGGAAATAGAGTTTCTAAAATTCCTGATGAAAGACCAATTTTTTCTAACTGGATCTTAGCCTCATTTTCTGGAAGGTCTGTAAGTTGATAAAGAATATCCAGTATTTTATCACTGACTCCTAATTCTTCAGCCTTTTTACGTGTTTTTGAAAGTACATTTTCGTTTTTTACACCTAATCTGGAGGCTATCTGATCTTTTACAGTTGCATGATGTGTCAGTGAAAATTCCTGGTGCATGAACCCCATCTTTCGTCTTATCTCCATTCTTTCAAGTCCAGGATTCTGCATGTTAACCCATTTATCATTTAATTTAAAGCAGACATTTCCAGAGTCTGGAAAGTCAAGTCCTGCTATCATACGCAATAAAACCGTTTTTCCAGCTCCACTTGGCCCTATTAAAGATACAATTTCTCCTTTCTTTATATCAAGATTAATGTCCTTAATCTGGAGTGTGTTTCCGCCTTTTAGAAGGAAAAATCTCTTAGAAAGATCTTCAACCTTTATTATTGAGTCTCCTATATTTTCCAGACCTGTTAAATCTTCTGCAGGTTCCATTTCTTCCCTAAATTTAGAAATTATTTTCTCTGGAGGGCCTTCATCTATTATTCTCCCATTTTTCATTAAAACTACTCTATCTGCCAGGTACTCGTGTACTTCTGGGAGGTGGGAGACCAGGACAACTGTAACACCAAGCTCCCTCTTAATATTTTTTATAGCATCTAAAATTTCCTGTTTGGTTTTAGGACATGACATAGTGGCAGGTTCATCAAGCAGTAACACTTTAGGTTGTTTTGCAAGTTGTCTTGCCATTATGAGTCTTTGTTTTTCCCCTCCGCTAAGCACTGGTGCATAATGGTCTGCCTTGTGATCCAGACACACAACTTTAAGTATTTCAAGCGCCTGTTCTTCAAATTCTGCACGAGCATCTTCAAAATCCTGCAGTGATTCATCACCATATTTAACGCCAGATAATTTTCTTATCACGTTCTGGAGGCTTGTTTCTCCCCATAAACCAAACGACCTTTGAAGATGGATTGCTGTTTCTTTTTTAAGTTTTGAAAAACAGTGAGGAGTTGAATCAGGTTTCACTTCAATACTGTCAAGAATTATATGGCCTTCGTCAAAGGGTTCAACACCCCTAATTATCCTTAATAGTGTACTTTTCCCTGATCCGCTTATTCCTATTATTCCAAGGATTTCACCATCCTTAACCTGGAGGTTAACATTATTTAAAGCCTCTATTTTTTCTCCGCTATCTATTTGAAAAGTTTTAGATAAATTTTTGATTTCTATCATCCATAATCACCATTATTAAAAAAACATGACCTTAATACGTGTAATAGTAGTATGTACCTGAATTATAATAGTTTTTCTATACTAACTGGATTTTAATGTGATGATTAAAAAGAGGATATCCAGCTATAGATTAATCAATGTATTAGTAATAAAAAAATGCTAATTTTGACATAATTTGCAAGTGTATAGCGAAGTTTTTTAAAATTCAATCAGGCATAGGAGAAGACCATACGAATTTTTCAAAAAAGTTAAATACTTAGTAAAAAATTTTTTTACATGTTTTCTGCTTTTATTTCTTTTATTAATTTCAGTATAACTTCTTCTGTTTCTTCACTTAAAACTTCTTCTGCTTTAGGAAAAAGCCTGGTTTCTTCACGTTTAACATGCTTTAAAAATAAATCGTTAAGTTCTTTTAGATTCATCATCCAGTCTTTATCGCCCTGGGCATTGTCCAGATACATAAGCTTGTTCCACATAAATTCGTGTTCATATTTATTTTTTTTAGTCATTTCTTCGTCTACAAATTCCATTGCAGAGTAGAGAAAATTTTCTTCACTGGTCATATGTTTCTGTAATTGTATTTTTATCTCTGGAAATTTAGAAGTGTTTCCAGTCTCAATTATTTCTTTTAATAACTCTTTGACATTTTCATGATCTTCTCTCAAAGCTTTATACACATCTCCTTTAGCCAAAAAAATACCTCCATTTAATTATAATTATTTATTTGTTAATGAAAGTTAATATATGTTCATAAAATTTAGGCTCTGTATAAATCATTTTTAAACTTTGAAGTTCTATCAAAGTTTGCTTGATATTCAAATAGGTGATCCCATCATACTTACAGGATTTCTACAAAGCCAAAAATTAATATTAAATATCCATCAAAACACATATACTATACAATTAACAGGATAAAATATGATTAATTATCAATGAAGATACGTTCTTAAGTGAATGTTTAAATCCGTTTAAATTAAGTATGTATTCTATGTGCATATTTACATGTTTTAAGGCCTTAAAAGGGTGCATTTAGAATTGTAATTATAAATGTTAGATGTTATAAATATCTTGATATTGAACCATTTTTATATATTTAATTAACTAACCAATGTAATCTTTAAATAAATTGTTTTAATCAATTTTTAAAAAATATGGAGATAGAAATGATAGAAATTAAAGTACTAAGATATGATCCACATTATGATGAAAAGGCATATTTTGAAACATATAATGTTGAAAAAACTGAAAAAATGAAGGTTTTAGATGCTTTAAACTACATAAATGAGAAATATAATGCAAATATAGCTTATAGATGCTCATGTAGAGCTGGACAATGTGGATCATGCGCTTTAAAGGTAAATGGAGAAGTGACACTTGCTTGTAAAGCCGAAATTGAAGATAAAATGGTTGTAGAACCACTTGACTTTGATGTTATCAAAGACCTTGTAGTAGATAGAAGCGAGATTGAAAATAAGATTAAGGAAATGCGTCTCTACTTAAAAGGAGAAGAAATATCTCAAGATAGTGAAGCATGTCTTATGGTTTTAAAACCCGAAGAATATATGGACTCCAAGAAATTAAGAAGCTGTATTGAATGTTTCTCCTGTTTATCAGCATGCCCAGTTATAAAAGAGACCGAAGAGTATGCAGGCCCATATTTTATGCGTTATATCTCCAAATTTGCACTTGATCCGCGAGATAAAGGAAATAGATCAAAAACAGGATTTGATGAAGGGCTTTACTGCTGTACAACCTGTGGAAAATGTAAAAAGATATGTCCTAAGGAAATAAGCCCAGTAGGTGGTGCAATTGAAAAATTAAGAGAAATTTCATGCCGCGAAGGCATTGGCCCACTTCCACCTCACAAAGATGTGAAAGAACTTATAGCAAACACTGGCAGATCTGTTGAACCCCTGGGTGAAGGGTTTATTAAAGCAGTTACCAGAGAATCTAAAAAAGAAAAGCCGAATGTAGCTTTTTTTACAGGCTGCCTTGTAGATTACAGGCATCCTGAGATCGGATTTGCTCTGCTTAAAGTTTTAGAAGAGCAGGGAGTTGATGTTATGGTGCCTGAAGATCAAATTTGCTGCGGCTCCCCATTAATTAGAACTGGACAGACAGACATTGTAGAAACTCTTATTGCTAAAAACAGGGAAGTTTTTGAAGGGTATGACACTATAATAACTGTATGTGCTGGATGTGGGGCTACATTGAAAAATGATTACCCCAGATACGGTGTTAAATTGAATGTGGTTGATATCAGCGAATTTCTGGCAGATAATTTAAACACTGAAGATATGAATCCATTAAACATGAGAGTAACCTATCACGACCCATGTCACCTTGCAAGAAGCCAGGGAATAACCAAAGAGCCACGAAAAATTTTAAATAAAATTAAAGGTCTGGAATTTGTTGAAATGAAAGATCCTGATAAGTGTTGTGGGGCTGGTGGTGGTGTACGTTCGGGAAAACCAGAAATAGCAGCAGCATTAGGAAAGAAAAAAGCAAAGATGATAAAGGAACTCAATGTTGATGCAGTAGTTACCATTTGTCCATTCTGCCAGAACAACATAATTGCTTCCCTAAAAGAAGAAGGTGTTGAAATTCCAGTGTTGAACATATTACAACTTCTGGAAATGGCTTACAAAAGGGTATAAAAATGATGTACATAGTTTTTGTGGAGCCAGAATCATCTGGTAACATAGGTTTTCTTGCAAGAACCATGAAAAACTTTGGATTATCCAATTTAGTGTTAATAAATCCCTGTAAGTTGGAAAAAGAAGCTTATTACCAGGCTATGCATGCCAAAGAATTAATATGGAATCATAAATCCTATAGTTCACTTGAAGAGTTTATTGAAACTGAAAATATTGATTTTGCAGTTGGAACAACTGGAATGGCTGGTGGAAGCTATAATGTTTCAAGAATAGCGGTTACACCAGAAGATTTTGCAAAATCACTGAATGTTAATTCAAAAACAGCCATAATATTTGGAAGAGAAGGTAACGGCCTATCCAATGAGGAAATTTCACTATGCGACATTATTGTGACCATTCCAGCAGATGAAAGCTACCCTGTTTTAAATATATCCCACGCAGCTGCCATTATACTGTATGAAATATTTAAAAGAAAAAAGAAATATCCCAGAGAAGAACTTGAAGCTGCAACTAAATCTGAAAAAGAACTTTTAATTGAAGAAATGGATAATTTAATTAAATATACTGGTTACCCTGTCCATAAAATGAAAACATCGTCCACAGTTTTTAAAAGGATTGTTGGAAGGGCTTTCATTGCTGGAAGAGAAGCACATACTTTAATTGGAACTTTAAGAAGAATACGGCTAAAATTAAAAGAATGATCATTTACGGGAGTTACAGAATGTTATTTGGTTTAGGTCCTCTGGAAATAATTGGAATACTGGTATTCGTCCTGCTTATTTTCCTTCTTCCCTATCTTTTAAGAATCAGAATCATATCCTCAGTTACAAAATCAGTGCTTGAACTTGAAAACATGGTTGAAGAATCAAAAGGAATTCTTATAAAGCTATCTAAAAAAGGTAAGCCTGTTCTTAACGGGTCGCAGACAATTGAAGATTTTATGGAGTTTTTTGTAGTTCCTCCAGTGAATCTTGACCCTTATGGCATTGTAAAAAAGCTTGAGAGGATTCTTGATCTAAGCGAAGAGAGGTTTAAACAGATGGTGAAAGTAATAGCACCCATGGCAGATGAAGATACCCGGGCCAATATTGTAATGACACTTAAAGCGGCTCTGGGGATTAACAGTGTTGCTAAAGGGGTGCGGCATAATTTAGAACTTGCAAAAAAAACAGGTAACCTCCAGATACTGTTGTCGCTTCAAATGAGCTTACCACTTATTATGAAGATTGTAAAAGCACAGCTTGAAGGTGTAAAAGCATTCTCTGAAGGTAAACCTATTGGAGATGGTTTAGGTCCATTGGTTGCAGGAATGCTCATGATTGATTATAAAACAGTGGAAACCAGAGTAACTGATGACATTTATGTTGCAAAAAAAATAAGGGATAAGCGTAAATTAATTATTGCACGTGCCAGAGGTCCGGGAGCCCGCACTGGAAAAGTGGGGAAAGTGGTCAGATCAATTATCAAAGATGAAAATATAGATAAAATTATAACTGTTGATGCTGCAGTTAAACTTGAAGGAGAAGAAACTGGAAAGGTAGCACAGGGAATTGGTGTTGTTA
>JAVSLW010000030.1 GCA_039666455.1 Methanobacterium sp.
AAACCGCAAGAAAACTTAACATTAACCTTGTATTCCTCCCACCATACTCGCCAGACTTAAATCCCATTGAGTTCATCTGGAAAACCATTAAAAGAGAATTATCACCATTATTCATAGAAACGAAAACTCAAATTAGAAAATTAATCCAAAAATACTTCATCCATTACTCTAAATCGTTATCATTCTCCAGAGAATGGATTAAAAGATTCATGCCAAAAGTTAAAAAAGTTTAGCGATTAACTATAATCTTTTTAAAGCATCTTTAGCAGGTTCAAAGTAAGGGTTAACCAATGCTGCTTTTTTATAACATTCCAATGATTTTCTTTCATGGCATAATTCTTCCAATATAATACCCTTGGCATAGAGTGCCTTTTCATGTCTTTGATCTAATTCAAAAGCCTTTTCAAATAATTTTAAGGCATCTTCATATTTTTCAAGACCACATAGTGTTCTGCCTTTTTCATAATAGTAATCTCCATCCTCAGAATCTTTTTCTAATGCCCTATCTGAATATTTTAGTGCTTTTTCAGGTCTACCCATTTTCCTTAAAATACGGCTTTTCAGATTCAACGTCCAGCTATCTTTTGGATCTAATTTTAATGAATTATTTACGGTTTTTAAAGCTTCATTATATTCTTGAAGTATTTCTAAAACAGATGCTTTGGCTGACATGTGCGAGTCATCATTCGGATCCTTTTCTAGAGCATGATTATGAAATTTAATTGCAGTTTTCAAATACTTTTTTGATTCATTTTCGCCCATTTCGGCTAAAATAGACCCTTTCCAGTTCCAAGAACTTGCATCTTCTGGATCAAGTTCTAAAGCTTTATCATAACATTTCAAAGCATCAGGATATCTTTTAAGTTTATATAAAACTCCTCCTTTTGAATGCCATACGAATGGATCTTCCTTTTCAAGGTCCAAAGCATTATCAAAGCATTTAATAGATTTATCAAGCTCATTCATGTCTTCATAAACACTTCCTTTGCTTACATAAGCTCGATAATATTTAGAATCGAGTTCTAGGGCCTTATCGAAACAATGCAGTGCTTCGGAATATTTTTTTAAATACTGTAAAGCCCATCCCTTGTTGTACCATGCTTTTTCATTTTTGGGTTCAAAGCTAATTATTTCGTCAGCTGTTGATACTGCTTCCTCATACTCTTTTATTTCCATAAAAACATCTATTTTTTCATAATAAGCAGGTAAATACCTGAATTTTATTTTTAAAACCCGGTTTAAACATGCAATGGCCAAATAATAACTTTTAAGTTCTTTTAAAATAAATGATTTTAGCATTAAAATTTCATGATTTCCAGGATTTATTTTCAATGCCCCATCTGCAGATTTTAGAGACTCTTCGTACCTTTTAAGCATTGCCAATCCATAGGCTTTTTTCTCCCATGCATGAGCATATTCAGGATTTAATTCCAGAGATTTATTAAAATTAGGCAGCGCATCTTCGTATTCACCAAGATTTTGTAAAACAACACCTTTATTGTAACATGTAATTGCATCAGAAGGATCAGGCTCTAAATCTTTATCATAGCATTTAATTGCTTCCAGACTGCACTTTTTGGATTCTTCTTTTTTACCCATTTCTTCCAGTAAGTTAGCTTTCAGGTGCCATGTGCGTGAATGATTAGAATCAAGTTCTAATACCCTATTAAAACATTCCAAAGATTTTTCGAAGTTCTCCATGTCCTTATAAAGTTTTCCTTTGTCATACCATACTTCCACATTAGCAGGGTCTGTTTTCAGAACTAGATCAGTTAATTTAAGTCCTACTGAATTCCAACCAAGTCCTGTGAAAAATGCTGCATAATTAGTCATTATTTTTCGAAAAACACTGCCAAATATCATTTTAAACCTCTTTTACTTTTTCATACTTATTTAGCATTCTGGTTTTTCATATTAAATACCCTCACAAAGATGAAGGGAAATTGAAAGGTAATTTTTCATCATTTTGAATGATTATAAAGAATTCTAAGCCCCAGAAAGCATTATTATGATTCCTAACCATTCTACAATAGATAGTAATACACCAACTACCAATACAAGTATCTCCCCGCCAGATAACCCTTTAGAGGGCAGGTTGCCCTGTTCTTTTGTCCACTATTCATTTAAAGTTTTTTGAACCATGACAAATGGAACAACCAGCCCTAAAATAAGTATCCATGGTACTGTCTAAAATTCTAGTGATTTTATAGTTTTTCATTCTTTATATTAATCTTTACTGCTTATTTGGGTCTGTAAAGTTATTGGGTGTTGAAAAATCTTCGATTTTTCACAGTGAAAATCAGAGATTTTCACATGTTAAAATTTTTTTATGTGTTTTCCTGTCCAGTTTTCCATTTTTCTTTGTAGATAGTTGTTTATTCCGTTTGGTGTTTTGTAATTTTAAATTTTGAGGATTTCTACAAAACCTAAAAAACAATCATTTCTTTTTTCAACGGTAAGTTATGGTTTCATTTCATCTGAATTTACTTATAATCTAACATCTTCAAAACTAATTCAAATTCATTACTTTAAGAAAAGAAAAAAGAGGAAAAAATTTTATCTTAAAAACCCGAGTATACTGTCTTTATAGAATCCTACAGCAATTAATCCACCCAGTAAAACAATACCAACTGCTACTACTAATGGATCAACTCCAGATTCTTCGCTACCAGGTGAACCAACTTTGGATACTTCGTGGGCTGCGCCACTTTCTGAATCCCCAGTTCCAACTTCAGCTGGACCATGGGCATGTGTACTGCCATCATGGGCATGTGCATAAGCAGCGTGGACATGAGTATGTCCAATCATACCAGAACCATGAGTATGTCCAACCGTACTCGGACCATGCACATAACCACCTGAACCATGGGTATGTCCACCAGTTCCGTCGTGGGAATGTCCTCCGGTACCATCATGGGTGTGTCCACCATTGCCATGTTGATGATCACCACCAGGAACCTGAATTAAATCAGACAGTTTACGGAAGGGAAGACTTCGCAGATAGTCATTGGAATTGAAATCAGCTCCACCACCCTGCCTAATTAATTCAAATTCAGCAGCAGTGATATATTTTGGCTCTGTGGTTTCAATTCGGACTGGTGAGATTAGTCTTGCAAATTCCTCGTTTTTGTATAAAGCTACAAAACCCGCAATTTGAGCTTCCCTTCGGGCTTCATTGGTAGTAAGACCAGTAAGATCAAACTGAGGCCATGCAAAGGTTATTATGACTGCTCTTCCCACTTTTTTAACAGGATCCCATATGACCAGCACTCCTTCATCAGTTCCACCGGGTAAATTTGGATTGTTATCCAGCAAATCCTCATTTAAGAGTCTTTGGCTCATGTAGGTTCCACTGCCAGGGGATATTCCCATCAGATAGACAAGACTGTCATCTTTACAGTAGATACTGGATGCAATCCAGGAGTAGTACTCCTCCCCACTTAGTGGGAATTCCTTTAGAACTTTATCGGTTATGAAGAATCCAGGCTGTACACCAGGACAAGCATGGTCGTGGTAGAGGAAAGTCAACAGCTGATCAAATGGCGGATCATTTCTCCAGGCATTGGCAATGGATTGAATATTAAACCAGTTACCTTCCTTGAAAACATTTTGAGATAGATCATTTAATCTAGCCTGAACATTTAATGCATTAGGACCGATATCATTTACCTGATTACCATCGGCAGAGGTTCCCACCCAAAATTTTTTGTTTTCTGGATCGTAACTCATGTAAATTGAGTCCATGGTTACTCCATCAGCACCTCTAAGTGTGAAGACAAAGTATAGTGGTTTCCATGGTGCATTGTGCATAGGAAGTAGAGTGTAACGGCTTAATCTGGATCCGAAAACTTCGAAGATTCCGTCCATGGTCCTGTCAGTTAGCTGACCATTCAATCGGGAGTATCCAGCAGAAGTTTGGACTAAAAGATTTCTGTCATCTTTTTCAAGATTTATTCCCAATTCATCGAGAAATATCTGTTTAGCCAGGTTAGCAGCGTCAATTCCAATCTGTTTCATCTCTTGTGGAGTTAAAGTACCCACAGGATTATTTGCAGGTACTGCACGAACTGCATCTGGTAATCCCAGGCTTTCAATATAAGCCAGGTCTAATCCAGCAGCTTCTTGTGCTCCAATACGCACAGTTCCATCTGGATTTTTAATCTCACGGGCAGATCCCAGTAGGTAGTAATATGCTTCCTCAGTTAATCCATCTTTAGCCAGTAATATGTCGATGTATTGTTCTGGGAATTCATTGAGTTTTCCCAGTAGCCAGGTGGTTAACTTTAAAGGATACATATCAGTGTGCACATGATCCTGTGTCACGCCGTCATGGCTGTGGTCATGCTGGGCCTGATTAGGACTTAGTCCAGTTGCGGTAAAGAAGTCCTGCTGGAACTTTTCACGGTTGAATCTTAGTACGATGATGGTACCGGTTCTTAGTGCATTATTCCACCTGATGAAGGCTGCCATTTGCTGTGTTGCACCAGTTTTACTGGTATCAAATCCAGAAAGAGATCCTCCTTTACCTGGTGTGAGATTCAATAGGTATAAAAATGCATCGTCTTTGGAATCTCCAGGAATGGTTATTACTCTGTAGGCAGTCTTATCTGCAGGAGCACCAGAATGAGTTAGTGTTTCCTGTTCTGGTGGGAAGTACTTCAGCAGTACCTCAGTCATAGAGTATCCGCTGATGGTTCCATCACACATGTGACCGTGGAAAGCAGCAGCCTTTAAAAGGTCTGTTGGTGTTCCCACTGCCCAAGCATTGGCCAGACTGGCCACAGGGTAAGTGTCTTTACCAATTTTATGGGTGGCATCGATCCACTGGTTTTGGGCCATACTCTCAGATATGGTTCCCATATATGAGGGGATTAAAGACCCATTAGAGAAGTAAGCCAGTAGTAACTGGGTTCCTCTTTTAACTATAAATGCGAAGTTCACTGGATCCACAGGGGTTTTCTTTAGCATTAAAAGATTTCCTTTACCTTCGGTAATTAAACCTTTGGCCTGATTCTGGATGCCTTCAATACAGTCTTCAGTGGTAGTTCCATTGAGTTTGGGTACACCGGCTGTGGTAATACATAATACATCGTCTGCAGTGGGGAAGTTTAAAAGTTCATCTGCTTTTTTGGTAACTTCCCTTCCTAAACGATAGTTATCTGTAGCCACCATATTGAAAATTATAGTTGATTACTTAATATTTTTCACTGTTGATATGAATTTTTGAATCCAGTTTTCATAAAAGGATTTTTCTCCTATTATTTCTTTAAATATTTCCTCAAAAACATTTTTTAATTCTTCT
>JAVSLW010000031.1 GCA_039666455.1 Methanobacterium sp.
TCAATAGAGAAGATGAAGACCCCATGGCAGGCTCAGCCAACCTCGTAGACGCCATGCTCGTTATTGCGGTAGGACTTCTCATATTTCTTGTGATCTCAGGGGATATGCAAAGTGCTGTTTTCTCTGATACATCACCAGAAGAAAAAGAATTGCCTATTGAATCAATACAAAACGCTCCTGAGGTCCAGATGGGAAAAGGTATCAGTGACACATCTCAGGAAGGATTTGTTGAAATGGGAACCGTGTACAAAGATCCTAAAACAGGTAAATTAATCATGGTAGAATGATAATAAAGAAAGGTTAAATAAAAATGTAAACCCCAACCGCTCTCATTAACTTTACAGTTCCACAAAATAGCAAAATTTATATACCATGAAATATTTAAGTATACCTAACTTTCCATGATTTAGGCCTGACTAAAAAATTGAAAGTTAGGAGAGTATGGTTTTAAGTCATCCTCAGCTCATGTATCACCTTAAAACCATATTTTCAAAAATAGCTAAAAGCAGACATAATAGCTACCATTTCCTCCAAAAAATGCCCATGGAATCTGGTTTAATCCAGATTCCTGCATTTTAAAAATATTGAAATGGATTTGTAGAACTTACTTAAAATAGTAACCAAATACACAAAAGTCAGGTTAGGGAAACATGGAAGTAAAAAGAGTATTTTTCTTTAGCTTAGGTGTTATATTATTAAGTACTGGTGCTGCAGGCGTTTTTATTCCATTACTTCCAACCACTCCATTTGTTTTAGCATCATTTTTCTGTTTTGGTAAAAGTTCAAAGAGAACTGAAAGCTGGATTTCAAATAATCGCTACTTTGGAAGCTATATTGAAAATTATAAGACTAAAAATGGTGTTTCTTTAGATGTAAAGCTGAAAAGTATTGCTTTTTTATGGCTAATGTTAATATTCTCATCTACATTCTTTTTTAATCAATTTTACATCTTATTACTGCTAATTATTGTGGGAATGGCAGTTACAGCACACATTTTGCTCTTAAAACAAAAATGTGAATTTAATTTTTAGGTCGAGCTAAAAAATAGCAATGTTTATATACTAAAAACAACTCTTATGATTTAGGTATACCTAACATATGATATTTTAAAGAGGTGAGCAAATGAACAAAGAAGAAATCATAAAGCATGTAAAAGAAGACGTGGAACATGTTCACGATGACATTGAACATGTGCGAAGAGATATAGAAGAGATAAGTGCACACATGGAGAATCTTAATAAGCACTTGCATAACCTGATTGAACATATAGAGACAATGGAAAAAGAAAGTAAATAGAGGTGTTGTTGTAAATATTTCTTTTTACTTTTTTTATACATTTTTTTTTGTGAAGCGCCACTTTGAGTAAAAAGTACATCCCATCATAAAAACTCCTGATGCGGCCTGTGGGACTGGAAGTGGAGTTCTTATATCTTTAAAAAGAAGAAGCTGTATTAAATTATCTTTATTATTTATGAAATCTGAGGAAATGAGAAACATTTATATACTCAAAAAAATTAAGTATACCTAACATTCCTTAATCTTAGGCTTACTTAAAACTAAGATAGTTTTGAATTCAGGGAATTAACCAAATTATAGAAAGGGAGGATTAATAGTTATGGGCACTGAAACCATTAAATCATGGATCAAAAGGTTCGACAGAAAGCCGTCTTTCGGTGAAGACCATTTAGAACTTAGCTCTAAAATCGAAAAAGAAAAAAGAAAATCAAAAAAATTAGTGCTGGTTGGAACTCCAAATGTGGGTAAAAGCCTGCTATTTAACAGACTTACCGGGGCATATGTAACTGTGTCAAACTATCCAGGAACCACAGTAACCAGTGACAGTGGTAGCTGTGATATAAGTGGAGAAAGTTTTGATATTGTTGATTCTCCAGGTATGTACTCTTTAAGTTCAATTACAGAAGAAGAACGAATTTCTAAGCTAATGCTCCTTGAAGAGGAACCAGATATTCTTCTTCATGTGGCAGATGCAAAAAATCTTGAAAGGATGCTACCATTAACATTACAGTTAATAGAGGCAAATTTACCGGTTATACTTGTCTTAAATATGATGGATGAAGCGGAAAAAGTAGGATTAAGAATAGACCACGCTAAACTTGAAAAAGAACTTGGAATACCTGTTGTTCCCACCGCAGCAACCACAGGGAGAGGGGTAGCTGAACTTATAAATAAAATAGGTAGCTATAAACCAAAAACAGGTTACAATATTAAATATAATGAAGCATTAGAATCAGCTATTAATAAAATAAGCACTCTTATTAGCGATGAATATCCTATATCCAGACGATCATTGTCTTTATTGTTATTACAGCAGGATGAAGATATAGAAAAGTTAGTTAAAGATAAAGAGGATGTAGATTATAATAAAATTAAGAAAATAGTAAATGAAACAGCTTCCAAATTCAGGCAGCCTTTAAATTATTTGGTGAAGCTTAGATTACAGGGGGAAGCAAGTGAATTTGTGTCCTCAACATCAAAAGAAGTAGAAAAGGTAGATATAGGCTTTCGAGAAAGCTTGAGCAGAGTAATGATAAACCCTTTAACAGGGATACCCATATTGCTCGTAATTTTATATTTTGGCCTTTTTTGGTTTGTAGGAGTATTTGGTGCTGGAGATCTGGTAGGGCTTGTAGAAGAGGCCTTCTTTGGAGAATTGATCAACCCCTGGATTACAGATTTTGTGGTTAATACAATACCCTATGTACCAATCCAGGAGTTCTTTGTAGGTGACTATGGTGTCTGGACACTGGGTATAACTTACGCCATTGGAATAATACTTCCAATAGTAACCACCTTCTTTCTGGTATTTTCAATCTTAGAAGACAGTGGATATCTTCCAAGGTTAGCACTGCTAATAGACAGAGTCTTCAAAGTTGTAGGGCTTAGTGGAAGAGCTGTTATACCAATGGTACTTGCATTAGGCTGCGGTACTATGGCAACTCTGGTAACCCGAACTTTAAAAACCAGACGCGAGAGAACAATTGCCACACTGCTTATGGCGTTAGCTGTACCCTGTACAGCACAATTAGGTGTTATATTTGCTGTTTTGGCTCTATATCCAAATGCTCTGTGGCTATGGGCTCTGGTGATATTATTTAACTATATCATGGTCGGATTTGTAGCATCTAAAATCATGCCTGGAGATAAACCCGTCTTTTATATGGAACTGCCTCCACTTAGAGTTCCAAGACCTTCAAATGTGATAAAAAAGACTTATACAAGGCTTATATGGTATATCAAGGAAGTGATCCCTCTTTTCATCCTGATAAGTATTGTACTATGGGGTTTAATGTTAGCAGGTATTCTGGATGTGATTATAGCACTCATAGCACCAGTTATAAATGCAATAGGATTGCCGGTTGAAGCTTCACAGACATTTATACTTGGATTCTTCAGGAGAGATTATGGTGCTGCAGGATTGTATGATATACAGGGTGCTTTAAATGGAGTACAGCTTTTAGTGGCCGCTATAGTAGTAACACTGTTCATGCCCTGTGTTGCACAGTTCATGATAATGGTAAAGGAAAGAGGTATGAAATTGGCTCTTTTAATAGCAGCATTCATCCTTGTATTTGCATTTACCATTGGATTTGTAGTTAACCTAATATTAACCAGCTTAGGAGTTGTTTTATGAAGTGTGCGCTCTGCGGACATGTTTTTGATGAAAATAAAAGGCTTGAAATCTGTAAAGGATGTCTTGGATCAGGTTGTAAAAAAATCCGATGCCCAAACTGTGGATATGAAATTTTACCAGAACCAGAAATTGGCTCAAAAATTGTAAAATTTTTAAAAAGGAGGTTTAAAAGTGAAAATAAGTGAACCTGCAGAGGAAATACTTGAAAAAATGTGGGTATTCCTTGAAGATGAGGATGATAAACTTATACCAGTAAATGAATACGATAAAGATGCACTCAGGGAACTTGAAAGTTTAATGTTGATAGAGTATGAAGGTGATAAAGTTCAGCTGACTTCAGAAGGCTTTGAGGAATCTAAAAAAATAATACGAAGACACAGACTGGCTGAAAAACTACTCCATGATGTTTTAGGTATGAGTGGAGAAGATATGGAGACTGCTGCATGTAATTTTGAACATATAATGGAAGGTGGTGTAGAAGACAGCATCTGCACCGTCCTCTTCCATCCAGAAGAGTGTCCACACGGTAACCCCATACCTCCATGCGAGTGTCTTGAAGAAGCACGCAAAAGCGCTGCTGAGGTAAAAAAAGTTCTTGAAAAGTCAATTTTACCACTAACAAAACTAAAAAATGGACAGTCCGGTAAAATTGTTTATATCAAATCAGCTAAACGTGAAAATTTAGATACAGTACTTGCAATGGGACTCTTACCTGGCAGGAAAGTTGAAGTTATTCGAACCTCTCCTTCACACGTTTTTCAGATGGAACACACCCAGATTGCTGTAGACCGTGAAATTGCAGAAAGCATATATATAGGGGAATTAAACTAAAACCTGATTTTTGGTTATTAAAGTTAACGACTGATTTTTACCTCCTTACTGAGAATATGGTTTTAAGTTGTTCCATTTAAAACCATATTCTCCCCCCTCACAAAAAGCAAGTCATTTCAAATGGAGTTATATCTAATAGTTTTTGAGGAGTAAAAATGGAGCTGCCAATTAACAGACCATCTCAAATGTCTTACGCTGATGAGATGGACTTCAATAGACTTTTAGGCAAACTAAAATCAGAAAGGTTTAATGGATTTATAAGGGTAACTTCTGGATCTGGTGAAGGTTATATTCTTTTTAACGAAGGTAAACAGAGAGCATCATCATTTGAGGATTATTCAAAGATAGAGGCACTTGAGAAAATAAAATCTATAGTTAAAAATAATAAAGCACTTATAGAAGTTTTTGATATTAAAAAATCCCAGATGGATTATATTATGGAACTTAATAAGTTTTTTATAATTGATTCTGATTTAGATTCTGATTTAAGCGTTGATGACATTATTGATGAACTTAAAAAAACTGAAAAAATCCCTGCACCAGTAGAAGAAGTGAAGGAAAACCCCGGTGCAATTTCAAGCTCTGTTACAGAAACTCATGAAAGCATAAAAGATTCTTTAGGACAGGTAGATAAACAGGAAAACGAATTTATAGAGCCTGGAGTTGAAGGTGAAAATGTTGATAGGGAAGACCTTATGAAGAAATACGGCCTGAAGGACGTTAGCGAAGAAGAAGCTTGCAATATCCTTGAAACATATAAAGGAGGATCATTAAGCGATGATGACGTTGAAAAAATTGAATTAATGCTGATGAATAAAATTAAAAAGTTAATATTTGGTATTCCTAAAATAAGGGGTAGCGAAGTTATGGTATCTTTAGATAATACTTCAAAAGTTTCTGGAACTGTAAACATAGCCCTCGAATACAAAAGTAAAGGATTATTATCCAGGATCATGGGTGAATCCAGAGATCTTGAAAATTTAAGAAGAGAGATAATAAATATTACTCAAATGGAAGTAAAAAAGAGTTTTAAAAAATATCCAGAAATTGTGGATGATTTTGTAGTTATAGTCTGGTGCAAAAGTTTTTGAACTTTATACTCATGGCTAACATCACTTTGATTATTAAATTTTAGAAGGAAGTTTTGGAGGAATTACATTAATAAGGATTGTTTTCCATTAAATTCTCTGTATTGTAATTTAAAAATAAGATTAATAGGTAAACTGAATGAAAAAAACCTTAATGAGCTTTACAGATGTACTTTATGTAATAATTGTGGGCTTGCAGGTTTCAATCAGGGTTCAAGAGAAAAAGCCGTGAATAAAAGTCTTATCATGCCACATGTAGCTGCGATTACCAGAAATATCAGTGAATTTGGGAATTCTTATGGTATTACCACAACACATGATGAGAATAAACAGGAAAACATGGAAACTGTACTATTTAGGGGATGTACGTCCACACATAAAACACCTGAAATACTTGAAGCTGCAGAGAAACTGCTTAAACATAAAGGAATAAAATATGATGTTATCAGTAATGAAACCTGCTGTGGTAACATTCTGTTTAATTTAGGCCGCCGATCTTCAGGATTTGAAACAGTGCGAAAAAATATTGAAAAATTTAAAGCAGCAGGAGTTAAAAGAATCATAACGATATGTCCTGGGTGTTACAATGCTTTCCATAAATATTACAGTGGACAGGACGGATTTAATCTTGAAATAATTCTTGCCATTGACCTTTTAAATGGATTGACTATTACAGGAAATGATTTCGAAATCCAGGATCCCTGCCATGCCAAAGAAAAAGCTTATAGCCTGCGGATGATGGTTCAATCAAGAAATTATGAAAGTGTAAGTCCATGTTGTGGAGCAGGAGGAGGGGTTATGGCGCATGATAGGTCACTTGCAAAGTTGAAAGCAAGAAAAGCTGTGGATAATAGCCCTGGAAAAATAGTAACATATTGTCCCTTCTGCTATCTTAACCTGAAATCAGTGAATCCAGATAAGATTTTTGATATTTACATGCTGCTTGATAATCACCTGTCCACAGTGCAGTGTCTTTTATAATTACGTTCCTCAAATAGCCATAACTTTCTTTCATTACTTTTTGTTAAGTAGATAGTATTTACCCTTTTATGCTGTTATAGGGTAGCGAACATTTTATCTTTAAATGGAAAACTATATATATTCAATATGCAATATTATACATTACGTTCCAAAAGATTTTATCGGAAAATTTATATGCCATGAATGATTTAGGTATATCTAACAATAATTTAGGCAAACCTAAAAAAATGTTTGTTGATTATTGTTAATATCTAATGGGAGTTAAATAATGGAACAAACAGCTAAAGAAATGGAAATTTCTAAAGGAACAGAGATGGAAGAGATTGTTGAAGCAAATTTTAAAGGTGAATGCACTGAAGTTGGTATGTATATGGCCATGGCCAGACTGGCTCAAAGAGACGGACTGCCTGAAGTGGCTGAAGTGCTTAAAACCATCGCTGGGGAAGAAGCAGAGCATGCTGCTATGTTTGCTGAGATGAATGGCCTTATAAAACCTACCCTCAAAGAAAATCTGGAGATGATGATTAAAGGGGAAACTATTGCTAATAAGGAAAAGAAAAAAGCTGCTAAGAGAGCTGAAGAGATTGGTATGGATCCGGCTCACCACTTCTTTGATGAAAGCTCCAGAGATGAAGCTCGCCATGCATGGATGTTAAAAGGTGTCCTGAAACGTTACTTCTAAACTCACCCATTTCTTTTTTGGTTGAACATAACCTGAAATTTGATGTGTATGACAAATTTATAGATTACAATACATTTGGAGGTAATGCATTGAAAAAAGAAAAAGCAAGACGTAATATCTCATTAGATCCTGAAATCAATGAATTATGCAGGGAACTTAAAATAAATGTCTCTAAAGAGTGTAATAACTTCTTGAAGATGTTAGTAAACATAGAAGATAGTGATGAGGGAGAAATTCTTAGAAAAATCATTAAAATTCAAGAAGAAATAAGAAATAAAACTAATGAAATGATCATACTCCAGAATATGCTTCAAAGCATGAAAACAGTGCGTTTAGAAGATAAAGAGAATAATTTAGCATGGAATAAGGTAGTTTCTGAATACAGAACAGAAATGGATATGAGTCCGTAGCATTTAGTTGAAATTTCATGTTTCAAGTATCAGCAACGTGGTTTTTTCCATCATAACACTGGAAATACTGCCTGCAGTTTCTATTTCTCTATCTGAAATGTTATAAATTTCTTTTAAAAGGGTTTCATCAAATTTTAAGATACTGTCGTCTTGTTTACCTAATATAATTCCTAATTCGTCTATTATATTTTCACTGCAATCTACAGCAACGGCGCAAATGTTCATTTTACCTTCTTTTATCCCTAAAATTGAAAGTGCTTTAGATATCTGTCTTTGGGCAGATGCACGCACACATATTTCAAGTCCAAGGTCTTTTGCAATGTTTTCACCTCGTTCAAATGCTTTAACTGCATGAATGGTGGCGTGAAGAACATGTTCATATCCTGCAATTCCATCTGCATCTATAAGCTGGACTGTACAATTTTTACTTATTTTACTTATTTTATTTATTAGCTCTTCAAAATTGTCTATACTGGACTTAAAGCCTGCTATCTGAATATCGGGTTTATTATTCATTTTTTACACCAGAGAAATTATTTTTTACAAATCTCCTTCTCTCACCCTTTTAATTTTCCCTTTATCGCTTAATATTTTATTTACGCCACTTAAATAAGCTTCTACACTTGCATTTATAATATCTGGCTGTGTACTTCTTGCTGTAACTACATCACCGTTATGTCTAAGTTTTACAATAACATCGATCAATGCATCGGTACCGCCTGTAATAGCATCTACATGATACTCTTCAAGCTCTATATCCACAAAATCTTTGATACTTTTTTTAATAGCAACTATTGCAGCGTCTACTGGACCTATACCGATACCTGCTTCTAAAGTTTCAGTATCATTAATTTTAAGCCGTATAGAAGCGGTGGGAGTAACTTTATTTCCAGATACTATGGTCAGTTCTTCCAGTTCAATTACCTTTTCAGCAACTATTCCCATCACATCTTCTGCAATTGCCTCTAAATCAACATCTGTAACGCGTTTACCCATATCACCAAGTGACTTAACCCTGTTAAATATCTGATTAAACTTTTCAGGTGTTACATGTAAATCCATTTCTTCAAGTCGTTGTTTAAGTGCACTGGAACCTATATGTTTCCCCATTATAAATTTACGTCTGTGGCCAACAAGTTCTGGAGTAATAGGTTCATATGTTTCTGCTTTTTTGATTACTCCATCTGCATGTATCCCTGATTCATGTGCAAATGCGTTTTCACCAACAATAGCTTTATTGGGTTGTAAATAAACCCCGGTCATTCTTGCAACCATTTTTGAAACTTCATATAGCATTCCAATGTTTATATTTGTCTTCACATCGTATAATGAGTAAAGAGCAACTACAATTTCTTCAAGTGATGCATTCCCTGCTCTCTCGCCTATTCCATTAATTGTACAGTGCACCTGGCCTGCCCCTGCCCTTAAACCTGCAAGGGAGTTTGCAACAGCTAAACCAAAATCATTGTGGCAGTGCGCACTTAGAGGCACGCCTAATTTTGAAAGATGATTGTAAAAGTCATAAGACCTCTCTGGTGTTAGCATTCCCACTGTATCGCATGCACATATTCTTTTTGCACCGGTATCTATTCCTTCTTTAAATAACTGTGTTAGAAAATCAAGATCACTTCTTGTTGAATCTTCAGCAGATAGCTCAACCAGTAATCCGTGATCAACAGCATATTCAGTGCTTTCAAGTGCAAGAGATTTGACTTCTTCCCTTGTTTTCCTTAATTTATGTTTTATATGGAGATTGGAAGTTGGAACAACTAAATGAACACTGTCTGCATCGCATTCAAGTACAGCATCAACATCAGCTTTAACCGCCCTTGCAAAACTGCATATTTCAGCTTTAAGTCCTTCAGATACAATTTTTTTAATTCCTTCTCGCTCACCCGCTGAAGTAATTGCAGAACCAGCTTCAATAACGTCCACGCCTAACTCATCAAGTTTCATGGCTATTCTAAGTTTTTCATCAGGAGTTAAGGACACTCCTGGTGTTTGTTCACCATCTCTAAGTGTTGTATCAAATATTCGGGTGTTCAAAGGAATTCCTCTTTATTAATTATCTTCAAGTTCTAATACGCTTGTCTTAAGTTTTGATCAACCTTTTTTAAAAGGTTGTAATACAGAGATTACTCTGGTTAAACTTTTGTGCATTCTTATTTCATATTGTTCTATTATTTTAAATTTTGTATGGCTGATAAGTGTATCAATATCCAGATAGTGCGGGGTAGCCATGCATATATATCCATCTTTTTTAATAACCTTCTGCATGGAAAAAAGAGTATCCTCATAAATTTTTTTACTTTGAACACCGGCTGTAGATGCTGAAATACCATAAGGCGGATCAGTTACTACTGCATCGACTTTAAACTGCAGTTCAATGTTTCTGGCATCTCCCTTGAAAACATCATAATCCTTAATTCCACAGTATTCAAGGTTTTTTATAGTTCCTTCAACCATTTTCTCATCAATATCTATTCCAATTACCTCAGCACCAATTATCCCTGCTTCAATTAAAATGCCTCCTGTTCCACAGAAAGGATCTAAAACAATGCTCCCCTTTTTAACCCTTGACAGGTTGCACATTCCCCTTGCAAGCTTGGGGCTCATTGATCCCGGGTAAAAAAAGGGTCTTTTATGGGGTTTAAGTTCATAGAAATGTTTTTTAGGTACTTTAAAGATCCTCTCAGTGATTAAGATTGAATCATCCAGAACAATGGTTCTTATAAATGTTGCTGGATTTTCAAGGTTTACCTTTACATTTTCTCCTAATTTACTTTTGATTACGCCCCCAATCTCCTGTTCCATTTTAACAGAATTAACTTCACTTTCAAAAACTCTGTTTTTGATGCCCCAAACACTACGTGTTTGTGGGCTTTCAAAAATCGTAGATTTTTTCACCCTTACTGCATAATCCTTTTTAACGAGCTCTTCCCAGGGGTATTTTTCAACATCTTCTTTTAGATTCTTGCAGCTGGTTTTAAACAGGAATTTACAAACTTCATGGACGTAAGCAAGCCTTTTTCCAATGATATTAATTAAATTATAATCTTTTCCGTTGATTTCAAGAATTAGAATTCCACAATCCTGAAATTTTATATTAAAATCAATTTTTTCAGCTTCTAAACATGCTGTTACTTCTGATTCTGGTAAAGTTTTATGTTCTCCAGATAGAATGAAGATAATTTCCATAAATTAGACGTCCCTTATTAAAAAAGATATATTAAGATTATTTGGAGCCTGATGTCCATAGATTTGATATTCTGCGTGATAGTATCTTTGGAAGAATTGAAAAAAGCATTCCTGTTTTAAGCATTTCTTTAACCAAAGGAGATTGGGTGTCCATGTCCCCATATTTTGAAATCATCTCTTCTGCTCCCTTTTCTTTAAGTTTTAAAAACATTGAATCAAGATCTTCATTGCTGAGGGATTCAAATGTCTTTTGAACTTTAACTTGCATTTTAAGTTCGTTTTTATACATTTTTCTGTATTCTTCCTGATAATTTTTTAGGATTTTGATATCATTTGCTTTTACAGCTTTATAAACCACGTCTGCAGCTTTTTTTGCACATACAAAGCCTATTATAAGGCCGCCACCGGTTGTGGGCTTTACCTGAGAAGCGGCGTCTCCTATGAGTATTGCTCTTTTATTTACTATGTCGTTTTTGTAGTTGTTTACTGGAATTACGCCGTGGTATTTTTTCACTATTTTAGAATCCTTCAGATACTCGTTATTGGCCGTAAAATCTTTTAAAATGTTGTTTAAATCTTTATATTCTCTATTTCCAAATAAACCTACCCTTGCAGTTGATTTTGAAAGTGGAATGATCCATAAAAAACCAGGAGAGATTTTCGAATCTGCATAAAGATGAACGTAATCTTCACTAAATGAATCAGTGCCTGTATCGACTAAATATTGTGCTGCCTGCACCGAGGCAAAATCACGGTTAAATTTTTTAGATACTACAGATGAATAACCATCTGCACCTGCAATGACTTTTGCAGTTATTTTTTTATCTTTAAGATATATTTCTCCTTTTTCTATGTCTACATTTTCTACCCTATGGTTTAAAAAGAGTTCTGCCCCTTTTTCCACGGCTAATTTTGTTAAAAATTTATCATAGGCAATTCTATCTAATACATAAGCCACAGGCTCTTTTTTACTTACTGTGAGCATGGTGTCGGATGGTGAATGCAGATAAGCTCCATTTATTTCATTTATTATGAATTCATCAGGTAAAATATTCACATCTTTTATTTTTTTGCCAAGAAGCCCTGCACATTGTAATGGAACACCCACTTCTTTCTTTTTTTCAAATATTGCCACTTTAAGACCTTTTTCTACTGCATATCTTGCAAATGTGGAACCTACAGGGCCAGCACCAACTACTGCAACGTCATAATCCTTCATGTTATCTTTTCCATCCTTAACGTGCGTTGATTACATTGTTCAACTTATAAAAATACAGGAAAATTCTGTCTGGATACATAGACACGATATTTGTTGTTATAACATTATTTCTGTCTTATGCATTAATTCCTATTTAATATTATTTAGACATACAAATAAAGTACAGTTTATTATAATTAACTCTTTTAGGAATTAAATGATATAAACTATTGTATATTTAAGTTTATTTATTGTTTTTTTCCACAAGAACCTAATAAATTTTTCTAATATAAACTGGTAATTATATCATTGTATTTTTTGAATTTGACTTAATTAAGATTCTTATATCTTAAATTAGATATTTTAAACAATTAATTAGAACTAAAAAGAAAATTTATAAATTTTTTTGCTCAAAATTGGTTGCTATTGTCAGAAGTATGTTTCACTTTCGCATCATTTCTTTTAGATGATTGAGAATATACAATTAATATAGATTTTATATTAATTTCAGTTCAAAAATTTATTTTTACCATTTATAGCCATATTTTTCCAGCTTTTTGGATCTATTAAGATAATGATTTAGATCATAACGACACATTACTAAAATAAAGAATCCTATGACAATAGTACTAATATACGCTTTAATTTCCATGCTAATAGGAATAAAATAGTTAAATGCTGTTAATATACTAAACCAAACTACTATATAACTGGAATTACGTATACTCTGTTTTTCGAAATTTCTTATCTCTTCATATAAATCTTCAGCGAAATCAGGGCCCTGCTCTTTAAGATGCTCCTTAAAAACTTCAAGTGCTACAGGATCCTTATTTTTGATAAACACATTTAAAAGTGAAAATATAAGCATAATTATGACGAATATGAGCACGAAAGTAAAAATATAAATTAGTTTAGGGATGGATAGGGCTAATAAAGATTGAGATATACCCAAACCTATAGGAATTAAAGTATCAGTGATTGAAGCACGTATTACTATAAACTGATTATGAATTATATAGGAGTGCCAGACAAAAACTGCGAATAAAAATGAAATAGCCAGATTACATATGATTAATGTGTCTATGTTTTGTTGAATGGTAATTACATAGAATATTGCACCCAAAACAAAGCCTTGAACTAATGAAATTAATGTATTGTATGTAAGTGTAAGGTAGAGCGCCATTGGCTCATGTAAAACTTTTTTTAATTGGCGATTATTTTCTTTCATAAAACACCTTCCTCACATAAAGGTGTTAATTATCAATCTTAATTTTCTCTTTTTTAATATTTTCATATATGTTGAAACAATTTATCAATCAATATTATTAATTAAATTTAAGGTTTTGTGGTTTTAAAGCCTTTTTTCTCATTTTTACATATCATTTTAACCGCTTTTCTGGCACTTGTAGCTGCCCCGTATAAACCACCTCCTGGCGAAACCCATTGCCCAGCCATGTAGAAATTAGATAATCCTGGGAGAGTTTGAGGCATTTCAGAAGTGAGGGATATCTTTTCATTCACCAACCAACCTTCATATGATCCCTTCCAGTTACCAGTGTAACGGACGAAGGTGAGAGGGGTAGCCACATCAACCACTTCAATCTTATCTTCAATGCCTGGATAAAGCTCTGAAATTGCATTAACAACCGATTCTTCAATATTTTTCTTCTCAGCATGATATCCTTCTTTGTCATCCTTTAATTTGTCCCAGTAATCGAAATTTGTTTCCATCTGAACTGTGAGTACTGTTTTTCCCTCAGGAGCCATGGTAGGATCGTAACTGTGATTTTTTAAGAGTACATAATCCTTTTCTTCACCTCCCACTTTGATAGGTTTTTTTGAGGAAAACCGGATTCTATGGGGTTTATTTGAATAATCCTCATCTACTCCGAGAGAAACAATAACCAGGGGAGGAAATAAGTCCAGGTTTTCATAATAACCTCTGATCTGCTCATCAGTGTACTGTCCCTTCAGCCAGTCAAATATGGTGCTATGGCCATCTGCTGCTGATACTACGATATCTGCTCTTTCTACAGTACCATCTGAAAGTTCGATACCGGTGGCCTGGCTTTTTTCCACTAAAATTCTTTTCACCTGAGAATTGTAGGAAATTTCCCCTCCAAGATCCAGGTATCTCTGTTCAATTGCCTGGGCAAGGGGTATGGAGCCTCCTATAGGATATCCTGCAGAACCACTCCCCATAAAGGCAGCACCCATCATAGAGAATATGGTGGACTGATCATGCCAGTCAAAAGCAGTTTGGAACAGATTTTTTAATACGGGGTTTTTAAACTTGGCAGCCATTTCTGAAACTGGTAGAGAATATTTTCTAAAGAGTAGAATCACAGGAATCATTCTTAATATATCCCGAATACCTATATCAACACGTAGATCTGCAGAACCGAATTTTTTAATGTCGTTGGTGAATTTTTTAATGAGTTTCTCATCTTCTGGGGAGAAACTGAGCATATGTTCCCGTAGTTTATCCGGATCATTATATACTACGAATTTGTTTCCCTGATTGTCTATCACCTGGATAAAAAAATCTTCAGGGGTTATGAATTCCCGATCCTGAACCATCCCTAACTCCTCCCATAACTTGTAAACATCGCTATGGGGTGTAATTCCAATTAAAAAATCAATACAAAGATCAAAGGTGTAGTCTTTCCTTTTCCAGGCTGTGCAAAGACCCCCTGGCTTGTTGTGCATCTCGAATATTTTGCTTTTAAAACCATTCATCTGTGCATAACAGCCAGCAGCCAGGCCGGCTATTCCTGCACCGATTATAATTACGGATTTAGCTATTTTAACATCCTCCTATCCCCTCTTTTTTGTAAAAATTATTAGTGGATTTCATTGGTGAGGAACGAAACAACATCAGAAGCAAAACGTGAATATGTTTCCACTTCAATGTGTTTTCGCCCAGGATAAATTATTAATCTTGAATTTGGAATTAAATTCGCCGTTCGCCTTAATAACTCTTCAGGATAGAAAAAATCCCGATCTCCACCAATTAATAGGGTTGGAGCAGTAATTTTATGCAGATCTTCTTCAGCATCAAACCTGTCATCGGCTAGAAGGGTGTTAATCAAATCTTCAGGGTTTGTAGGTCTAAACAGTGGTTCGACTAACCACATTATCCATCCTAAAAACCACTGGCTAAAAGAAGATTCTGCAAATGCAGCAGGGAAAAAAACACGTGCAGCATCCCGAAACCTTCCCTGGGCAAGTAGATTAGCATATTTAAGCTGGAGTTTTTTACCTTCAGACCCCAACCGATAGGCTGTGGCAACCAGCACTAACTTTCGCACCAGATGAGGAAAATCAATTGCAAACTGCTGAGCAATGGAACCACTTGTAGATAACCCCATAATGTTTACTGCTTCTCCAAATTCGCTTTCAATGGCATGCGCATAACCGGAAGCAAGGTCTCTCATGGTTGCACCCTTTTTAATGCCTGGTTTTCGATCAACAGCATAAACTGTGAAACTATGAGCCAGTAATGAGAGGATTTTCAATTCGTACTTATACATCTTTTCACTTACAGGAAGGGATCTCATATAAACCAGGGGAGGACCACCTCCAACTGCAATGTAAGGCATTCCTCCCTTAAGGAGACCTTCACGTGTTTTTTCTTTATTTTTCATAATGTGACATCCTTAATTTAGGGTCTGATTTGAGCTATTCAAATTTTTTAATTGCCGAAATCAGGCCTTCCACATCAAATGATGGGCCATGAGCAGGATATAACGTTTCAGCCCCAGCATTAATTATTTTTTGCCAGCTTTCCAGCATTTGGGTTGAATCTTCAATGAGAGCGGCACGGTAATAGGTGCCCAGAAATTTGGGAAAATCTACGGCAATATCACCAATAAAAGCACGACCATCATCAAGTACTACTGAAATAGAATCGTTACTATGGCCAGGAGTGCATAATATCTTTCCGGGAATCCCCATATCCCGCAGTGTTTCATTATCATCTCTGGAGATGATAATATCATTATTTCCCATCTGAAGAGGTGGAAAACTGGTATCCTTCACACTCTTACTCAAAAACTCGTTTATGGAGAATATGATGTTGATGCGCAGGTTAACCCAGCTAGCAAGCACCGTACCATCGCCCTTAGCCAGCCAGGGAATCGCATTTTCATGGGCAATGATCCTGGCATCAGCATCTTCCCGGAGCATTGCTGCAGACCCGCTGTGGTCATGATGATAATGTGTGAGTAAAATATAATTTATGTCGGAGATCTCCACGGGGATGCTTTTGATTTTCTCTTTAAGTTTCTCATAATCGTTTGGAAATGAAGTATCTATCAATAAGTATCCTTCCGAGTATTTTAATAAAAAAGAACTATTTATACCCAGATTTAATCTATATAAATCCTCTTTTAACTCTTCACTGCGGATAATAATCACCTCCATTGATTATCATGAGTTTGAATAATGTCCAGCACTCCAGAATAACTGTTTATTCCTTTAAATCTTCTGGCAGGACTTTATGGGTAGACCTGACTATTAATCCGGAAGCTACGGTTAAGTAACGTTCCTGACTGATTTTATTCCACTTAAGGAGCATTTTCTGCTCTGTAGTGGGGGTGAAAGCATTCCCCCATGCCATCCGGTTATATATGGCTGTAGTCACCGGATCCAGATCTTCACGTATGGTTCCTTCTTTTATGCCCTGCCTGTAGGCGTCAGCCATCATATGCACCATTTCATTGGTCACCTGCAGGAATTCCTGAACATGAGGATCTTCTGGATCATGGACCTTCATTTGATAGAGTTCAGTTATGGCCTTCCACTTCTGGGGATTTCTCATAAAAAACTCCACTGTTGCCTGTCCCATGGCCCTGACTTTTTCTGAACCTCCAGAGCATAGATCCATTCTTTCTTTCATGTACTCATTAGCTTCTTTATTAAGTTCTGCATTTACCGCAGCCAGTAAGCTTCCCTTATTTTTAAAATACAGGTATATAGTCCCTTTGGCAACATCTGCTTCAGCTGCTACCTGATCCATAGTCATTTTTTCCATCCCATATTCTGCAATTATTTTCTCTGCAGCTTTTACTATGGCGTTCTGTTTCTCCTTTTTTTTACGTTTCATTCGTGTATTCATGTTGTCACTGTAAAATTTATTTACTTCCAAAATATCTATTTCGATGAGATTTCATGAATATAATTACTGAATTTTAGTCATTAATGACTATTGGTCATTAATGGTATATAAATTTTTCTGTTGTAAAAAAAAATATTTAAAATAAGTTTTTCACTTATTTCATGTCTAATTTTCTTATTTTTGCAATTTCTTTTTTTTGAACAGGTATTTCAACTACGGCAGTTCCATAGCATGGTTTGGTGTATGGAAACAGTATTGTGCCTTTTTCTTCATTGATTCCCACAGGGACTGGAGGTATTCCAATAATTCTTGCCCCTAAAATTTTCTCTCCAGGCTTAACATGGATTACTTCAGGCGCATTTTCATTAATTACCCGGGCACATTCTTTAAAACCCGCACGTGATATTAATACTTCATAATCTTCAGATTCCTGTAAATATGTTTCAAGACAAAACATTATAATCCTCCAGCAGTTATTAAATAATTATTCAGGTATTTAAAATTAAATTTCACCTGATTCCCTTAATTTTTCAATGGCTTTATCAAATCGAACCCTCAGTGGGGTGGGATTATGAAATGCTCTTGCAGAAACAATTGTTGCATCAGTACTTTCTGAAACCATATTCTGGAATTCTTCCAGTTTTTCGGTGTCTTTTTCAAAAATAATGGCAAGGGATGTGGTATCAAGAATACTGTTAAAAGTTACAAAGTATGAGACAGCCGCATCCCTGTGAATAAACCCAATTAAAAGGTCAAATGCACCCTTATCCAGTTTATCAATACAGGAGTCAATATCAACCTTATTTTTGATATAGTACTCTTCCGGGTCTCCAACTTCTAAAAGTTTCATTGCTGAGGGAGTACTGGCTGTTGTGACGTCATAACCTATTTTTTTAAGTTTATATGTTACGTAGACTGCAAGTGGGGTCTGAGAAGGTGATTCGGGGCATCCTAACAATATTAAAGCTTTTTTCATGTGTATTTCTCCTTTATTTATTTTAATTGAATGTTATTTCTTTAAGACCAGCATATGACTTACTATGAATGTGCCCAAAAACATGAAAGTTAATAATGCGGTTCCGTTTATTGATCGGTTCATTATGAATAATCCCACCAGTGACTGTGCTATGAATGCTGCAAGAGACCCAATAAGCAGTGCTTCTCTTCCTAAATATTTTCTATTTCCATTTTCTCTTTTAAAACGGTATACTGTAAGCATTTTAAATCCTAATACGGTTACTCCCACGCACCAGAGTAAAAGCAGGATTAAAGTAGCATATCCAAAATCAAAAGCATATCCAAATATTCCAGGTAGCATGTAATCTATCACGTCCTTTTTACTTACAAGAATCCCATAAAATACAGGAAAAGGTAATCCAAACAGGGTGATTAAGGATATTGGTAATGTTACATAACCGTCTGATCCTCCGTTACATTCAAGGCCCCAGTAGCATGATCCTTGAACGTGTCCAAAGATTGCAGAGTTCTTTAGTACCATGGTAAGACTTGGAAGTGCATAATCTTCAATTCGGGATATTCTTAAAAGGGGACTTAAAACAGGCATCTGCAGAATATTGGCCAGAACTTCCAGTGATCCGAAACCTAAAAGCATCACAGCAGCTACCGTTATTATTTTTTTTATGCTAAACACTGATTTTTGACGGAATGATTTGGAGATGATAAAGAAGCCAAGCAGCAAACCTGAAAACCATAAAACCAGAAAAGATCTGTGCATTATTCCTCCAAAAATGGTGATTAATGCTATTATAATGAATATAAACAGTCTTAGATGGGTTATTTTGATACCAACTTCTTTCATCATTGGCAGTGTAGCCAGTGAAGTTATCACTGCAAGAAGGGCCAGCGGCCCGTAGGGATGGGCGAGTTCATAATGTCCAAAGGGTAAAAATAACAAAGCAGCATCAATACCAAACATTATTAAAATGCCTAAGCTCCCTATAAGTGCTACAAAGAGTACAAGACTTAGCGAAAGTGGAATTAAATTAAACAGAAACATCACGCCGATCTGCATGATAATTAATATTTCTATTATAAATTGAAGATGATTTTCAGCGACTAAAGCCAATTTTATTCCTCACATGGACTTTGCATAGATTATTCTGATTAGATTAAACAGAATTTTATAAAGAAAAATATAATTAAATGTTTACATTGAGTAAATTTTATATTTATACATATCTAACATAACTATTAAATATAACCTTTTAATTTTGGTAATCTTCTATGAACTTATAAAAAACCACCATGTGTTCTCCATCACCATTATAATTTCTGATGGCGGTTGTGCCCAGAATATTCATTGTATCTCCATGGGTTTCTTCCTGGAAACCAAGTTTCTTATAAAAAGATATGGAATTCCAGTTAATGGGCTTTGTAATTAAATTTATCTTTTTACAGCCTTTTGAAGCTGCTTTCCCAACAAAAGCATCTACAAGTTTTCTCCCTATATTCTTTCCCCTCATCTTTGGATCAACACATAGAAGGTGAATATATGATTCTTCAGGATTTTCCTGAGATATAAATCCTAAAAGAAAACCTCCAATGCTTTCTAAGGATAATTCCGCAACAAAACATGTACTTTTAAAATATCTGGTGAAAATATGGTAAATTGAATTTCTTTCAGTTTCCATTGGTTCACATTTTTCTGCAAGCTCTGCTATTTTAATAAAATCTTCTTCCACCGTGTTTCTTATGATTGTCTTCAAAATAATTACACCTCCATAAAAATGATAACATTAAATTTAAATACAGGAAATATTAACTTATAATATGCTCTATGTTTTGAATTAAAATTAAATACAGGGGCTGGTAGCTCAGGTGGTAGAGTGTCGCCTTGGCATGGCGGAGGCCCCGGGTTCAAATCCCGGCCAGTCCACTTCTAAAAATTAAAAATTCAGCTAATTATGCCTTGCTTAACTTTAATTTAATTCAAAGATTTTATTTTTCAAACCATATCCACTGATTTCATTTCGTCCATGAATCTCTGGATGTTATTTATAATATCTTCAAGCCCTTCACCAGTTTTTAAGCTGCTTTTTATCACCACAACACCAGGATTAAGTTTTAAAACATCGTCCACCATCTTATTTTCATCTGCACCAACTGCTTTGGCGATGTCCACTTTGTTAATGACCACGATGTCTGCATCCTTGAAGATTAAGGGGTGCTTTAAAACTGTGTCGTCTCCTTCGCTTACGCTTATAACAACCATTCTTATGTGGGATCCAAGGTCAAAGTCAACTGGACAGATGAGGTTTCCAACGTTTTCTATGAATAAAACTTCTATATCATCCATTGGAAGATCATGAAGGGCATGTTCAACTAAATGGGCGTCTAAATGACATTCTTTTCCTGTATTAAGCCCAACAACAGGTACATCATGATTTTCAAATCTTCCAGCGTCAAATCTGCTTATAACATCGCCTGCTATGACTCCTATTCTGTAATTCATTTTATCTATAAGATTTTCTATAAGTGAAGTTTTTCCAGAGCCTATTGCCCCTAAAACGTCCACTGCAAATACTCCTGTCCTGTCGAATATTCTCTGGTTTCTTCTGGCTAACTTTTTATTTGCAAGCATAATATCGTGCTGTATCTCTACTTCGGCTATTTTATGCATCGTCATCCTCCTTTTCTATTTTAATACTTTTTACATTGCATTCTCTGCCTTTAATTATCTTTAAATCTTGTTCTTCACATTCAGGACATTTTACAATGGGTACAAAATGGTCAAGATCATCCCCTGCAGGTCCCACAAAATCACAGGATTTACATTTTATTTCGATTGGAACTTCTTCTATAATGATTTCAGCCCCTTCAAGGAGCGTATTTTCACTTAAAACACCAATCATAAATTTAAGCTGTTCAGGATTTAATAAAGTTAATTTTCCAATTTCTATGGTAACTTCGCTAATTTCTTGAGCGTTATTTTTCTCTGCAACATCAACTGCAGTCTTTACTATGGCATCGGCCATTGAAAGCTCGTGCATTATCTCCACCTCAAATTAATAAGATAATTCTTTAATTTATTAATATAAAATTTAAAGTAATCTAAAATAGATTAACTTAATATCAAATATATGTCGTATATTATTTAGAGACTGTCAACTGGGGCTGGAAGTATTCCTCTATTTTTTGAAAGTCAAAATTTAGATAAGGATTTACAACTCTCTGTAACTTTAAAACCCCTATTTTTATATATCAGCATGAGTATAACAAATTATGTTTCACTAAATTGATATGTTTAATAGTTAATTTCAATTATAAATATTTTTACATGTTATTTAAAAGGTGATTATTTTGATAATAGGTGGATCTGCTTCGCAAAAATTAGCTGCAAAAATTGCAAAAGAACTTGAATGTCCATTAATTCCAATAGAAACCAGAAAATTTCCCGATGGTGAGAGATATATTCGAATAAGGGGTAAACTGGACGACGAGGCGATTGTTGTCCAATCAACAGGATATCCTCAGGATGAAAACTTAATAGAACTTTTTTTTATACTTAAAACTTTAAAAAGCATGGGCATTAAAAAAATTAAAGTAGCAATTCCTTATTTTGGTTACGGACGGCAAGAAAGACGTTTTAAAAGCGGTGAAGCAGTTTCTGCAGTTATTATTTCAGAGCTTCTTGAAATTTCTGGTGCCGGTGAAATATTCTGCATAAATCTGCACGAAGAAAATATAGCGAAGTTTTTTAAGATTCCAGTGCACAATTTATCTGCAATGCCGCTTATTGCAAACTATATTAAAGAAACAGTTGACAATCCTGTTATTATTGCCCCAGATAAAGGGGCTCTTGGATTTGCAGGGGAAATTGCCCGGATACTTGACTGTGAGCATGATTATCTTGAAAAAATCAGAATTTCTCCAGACATGGTAAAAACAAAACCAAAAAACATTGATGTTAAAGGAAAGGAAGCTATTATAATTGATGATATAATAAGTACAGGTGGTACAATAGTTAATGCTGCCGTGATTTTAAGAGAACTGGGTGCCTCCAGGGTTATTGTGTCATGTGTTCACGGAGTACTGGTTGAAGATGCACTGCTTAAGATATTTTCAGCAGGTGTTGACGATGTTGTTTCAACTGACACTATTTCTTCTGATGTGAGCGTCATTTCAGTGGCTCCATTGATTGCAGATGCAATTAAAAAAAGCAGGGGTTGTAAATAAATCTTTGAAAATTAGTTGAAAAGATAATTAATTGTTCTCTTTTATTTACAGGCTGTCAAAAACCTACGGTTTTTGGCGCATCAAAAATCTTTGATTTTTGCAGGTTCTACATTAACTCTCTTACCTTTGATTCTGCCTTTATCCATCAGTGACATGAAATTCTTTGCACCCTCCTCAGGAACCTCAATAAATGAAAACCTATCAAAAACATCTATTTTGCCAATCACATGGCTTGAAAGCCCTGTATTTTCATTAACAGCTTTAACAATGTCTTTAGCTTTAATTTTTTGTTTTTGACCCACATTAATAAAGAACCTCACCATTCCAGGACTAGCGCCTGTATCTTTAAATTCGGCATCAGAACTTTCTGTATGGTTTTCTTTATTCATGACTATTTTTAAAAGAGCCGCAGCAGTTTCAACTGATGTATAATCCTCTTCCATCAAACGTTCAATTAGACGAATGTATTTACTCAAATCATCGTTGTTTACTACTGATTTAACCCGGTCTAAGAAGATGTCAGTTCTTATTTCTTCAACATCTGCAAGTGAAGGGATTCTGTGCTGTTCAATCTTTGTTTTTGTAAATTTCTGTATGTCTCTAAGCTGATAAATTTCCCTACCTGCAACAAATGTGAATGCGCGGCCTGTTTTTCCTGCACGACCAGTTCTACCGATTCTATGCACATAATATTCATCATCATTTGGTACGTCATAATTAAATACGGCTTCTACATCTTCCACGTCAATTCCACGAGCTGCAACGTCAGTTGCAACAAGAATTTCTATCTGCCCCTTTCTGAACTTACCCATGACCCGATCTCTCTGTTTTTGAGTCATATCTCCATGGAGACCGTCTGCAAGATATCCCCGAACCTGTAAATGTGTTACCAGGGCGTCAACCCTCCTTTTAGTGTTACAGAATACCAGAGATAGTTTAGGGTTATATATATCTACTAAACGAGAAAGAAGTTCTAACTTCATCTTTTCTTTAACTTCAAAGTAAATCTGCTCAATTTCAGGAACAGTCATTTTCTGATGGACCACTTTTACAAATTCAGGGTTTTTCTGAAATCTTCTGGTTAAATTTAAAATTGGTCTGGACATTGTGGCAGAAAAAAGAAGTGTCTGTCTCTTTTCAGGCATATATTCAAGTATAAATTCTATATCTTCACGAAAACCCATGTCCAGCATTTCGTCAGCTTCATCAAGGATGATAGTATTTACATTATCCATTTTAAGTGTTTTACGTCTTATATGATCCATTACACGACCAGGAGTACCTATAATTATTTGAACTCCTTTTTTAAGAGCCTTAATTTGTCGTTCTATTGGTTGTCCGCCGTAGATAGGCAGGATACTAATTTTTTGGTATTTTGAAAGTTTTCTTAATTCTTCAGCAACCTGAATGGCCAGCTCTCTTGTTGGACACAAAATAACTGCCTGTAGCTTCTTATTTTCCGGGTCAACCATTTCTAAAACTGGAATTCCAAATGCTGCTGTTTTCCCGGTCCCTGTTTGAGCCTGTCCTGTAACGTCTTTACCATCTAAAATATGGGGGATAGCAAGTGATTGGATTGGTGTTGCCTCTTCAAATCCCAAATCTGCAACAGCTTTTTTGATCTCAGGAGAGAGATCTAATTCAAAAAATTTTAATTTTTTCATCTTATCTTCCTATTTTTAATTTAAAACATAATTAAAGAATTATTTTAAGAGAATGAACATGATAACTAAAAAATGTCATTCAATATTATTAATTTAATTATCTAAAAAAATTTTTGATAGTGATATTAGCCAAAAATAAACTAAAGGAAATGGAAAATCATTTCCAATTGAGTTAGTGAGTTGCTGGATTTTTTAACCCTATATCTGGAACGATGTTAGTGATCTTCTGCATTTTATCAAGAAGACTTTTTTTACCTTTTCCAACAAGTGCATGTTCAAGAACTTCACTTAAAGTAGATACTGGAATAATTTCAATCTTATTTTTGTACCTTTCCTCTATCAAAACATCATTCATGTTTGATTCAGGTATTAGAACTTTCTTTATTCCTGACTCTGCTGCAGCTTCAATTTTTCCGGTTACTCCTCCAACTGGAAGGACATCTCCTCGAACACTTAATGAACCTGTAAGTGCCACTGACTGGTCAACAGGGATATTTTCAAGGGATGAGACAACTGCTGTTGCAACAGAAACACTTGCACTATCTCCTTCAACTCCTTCGTAGGCTTGAAGGAACTGTATGTGTATGTCATAGCTTGATATGTCTGTTCCGGTGTGTTTTTTAATTAAAGCACTGACGTTTTGCACGGCTTCTTTAGCTATATCTCCAAGTTTACCGGTTGCAATAATCCTACCTTCTTCTTTACTTTGTGCCGGAGCAGCTTCTGCTACTATTGGAAGAATTATACCACTTCTATCTCCAATTACTGCAAGACCATTTACAGTACCGATTTCACCGCCTTCAGATTTGAAAACTTTGTATTTTTTCCTTTGACCAATATAACGATCTGCAATTTGCTGTTCAAGGGTTCTTGCAAGTTTTTTGGCACTTAATACATGTGATACTTTAACATGATCTGCATTTTCTCCTTTGGCTATATCTCCAGCAGCCCTTACAAGGCCACCTAAATCCCTTAACCTTAAGGTTAATGTGTCTTTTTTACCAGATCTTCTTTGAGCCTCTCTTATAATTTCGGCAATAGCTTCTTTGCTAAAATGAGGTATTCTACCGTCTTTTTTAACTTCTTGAGCAACAAATTGAACCAGTTTATCTCTATTTTCTGGTGTATCTGGCATTGAGTCTTTCATGAAAACTTCATAACCATATCCTCTTATTCTTGATCTTAGCGCAATATGCATTCCTTCAAGTACCTGAAGGTTTCCAGATGCTACAAGAACAAAATCACATGGAACTTCCTGCGATCTGACCATTGCACCACTGCTTGTTTCACTCTGCCCGGTTATAGAATATTTCTTCTCCTGCATGGCTGTTAAAAGCTCTTGCTGAGTTTTATTTTTCATTGTACCAATTTCGTCAATGTAGAGGACGCCCTTGTTTGCCTTGTGGATCATCCCTGCCTCAACACGTTCATGTGCAGGTGTTCCTAACCCTCCGGACTGGTAAGGGTCGTGTCTGACATCACCTAAAAGTGCACCAGCATGAGATCCTGTTGCGTCAACAAAAGGAGCTGTAACATTGCTTTCATTATTTACAAGAAGTTTTGGGACCATAATTGAGGTTCTGGGTTTTATCTGTTGAAGCGCAACGAAAACTATCGCTGCAGCTATTAAGGCCACTAAAATCTGATTCATTACAAATCCAACGATCATAATGAAGGCCAGTATGATCATTGTAAACATGTTTTTCTTCTCTTCCTGGCCCTTGGCCTTTGCTTTATAGTTTGCAACTATTTTTTTACCTTCACCTGCAGGCATGGCTCCAATTAAGGGATTATGGTTATCTTCAATGTTTGGATAGACTAAAATATCCTGAAGTTCTTCTCCCGGTAATAGCTCTGCCATTCCCTTGGCTAACATGGACTTACCAATACCAGGTTCTCCAATTAAAAGAACATTCCTTCGCTGTTTAGCAGCTTTTTTCACGGTTTCAACTGCTTCTTCCTGGCCAATAATCTGGTCAATTATTTTTTCTGGGACTTTAATATCCCCTGAACCTGAATAAATTCTTGATTTAAATGAATTTGTGTCTGAATTTAGATTTGCCATGATCCATGACAACCTCCCTTTATCCATTTTGTTAAAAAATAACATTTTTCTGTAAATTATTTTAATGGTATTTTTGATATTAAATTTAGTAATATATATTATTGATATATATAAATATCTACTTTTCTATTTTCTTTAAAAAATATTTTTTTTTAAACCAGATGGATTTAATATTATTAAAATTTAATTCAGTTGAATATTATAACTGATTTAATGTAACACAAATTTATATATGTCTCAGTTAAATATATATGGTTTTAGTAGATTTCAACTAAACTAAAATGGATAAATCAAATATTATTTTAGTGGAGGCAAAATCAGTGGGTACTGTTAACAAAAATAAATGCATAATGGTACAGGGAACTTCATCGAATGCTGGAAAAAGTGTTGTTGTTGCTGCACTTTGCAGAATTTTTTCTAAAAGAGGATACAGAGTTGCACCTTTTAAATCTCAAAATATGTCCTTAAACTCCTACACAACTCATGAAAATGCAGAAATTGCCATGGCACAGGTTTTACAGGCTGAATCGGCAGGAATTGAACCTTCATATCACATGAACCCTATTTTGCTTAAACCAAAAGAAGACTTTATATCTCAGGTGATAGTGCATGGAAAACCTGTTAGTGACATGAATTTCTATGATTATCAGACTTCTTTTAGAGGAAAGGCTTTAAAAGCTATAAAAGAATCATTGAATGCTCTAAAAAAGGAATATGATATGGTTGTAATTGAAGGTGCAGGATCTCCAGCAGAAATTAACATGAAAGATAAAGACCTTGCAAACATGAAGATAGCACATTTAGCTGATGCGGACGTTATTTTAGTGGCAGACATTGATAGGGGAGGTGTTTTTGCATCTATTGCCGGTACTTTTGCTTTGCTGGATGATGAAGACAGAAAAAGGATAAAGGGAGTTATAATCAACAAGTTCAGGGGAAATCTGGATATATTAATCCCGGGGATACGTCAAATTGAAGAAATTGTGGGTGTGCCCGTTCTTGGTGTTGTGCCTTACGATGAAAGCCTTAAACTTCCTGAAGAAGATTCAGCTTCTCTTTCAGAGCGAAAATACAGAAAAAATGAGAAAATAAAAATTGGAGTTATGAGACTTCCAAGAATCTCCAATTTCACTGACATTGACCCTCTTGAATACGAACCCGACGTGGGGATTAATCTAATTGAAATGGGGGACGAAATGGGTAAATTAGATGCATTAATCATTCCTGGAACCAGAAATACTGTAAGTGACATGGTAACTTTAAATGAAGCTGGTTTTACAGATGAAATTGTTCAATTATCAAAGGAAGTCCCTGTTTTTGGAATCTGCGGTGGATATCAGATGCTTGGAACCAGGGTTATTGATGAAACATTTAAAGAATCTAAATTAGGAACTGTTGATGGAATTGGGATTTTAGATATTAAAACCAGGTTTGAAAGAATTGATAAGATTGTAACGAGGAGTAAAGCTGAAATTCTTGGAAATGGAATGTTTAAGTCTATAAAAGGAGATCTGGTTAAAGGATATGAGCTTCATGAAGGTTTAAGTGTTCTTGGAGATTCTAAACCTTTATTTAAAGTTGTTGAAGGATGTGGAAATCATCCTTTATCTGGATATGATGGTGCTGTTGAAGGTTATGTTGCAGGAACTTATTTTCATGGGATATTTCATAACTTTAAATTTAGAAGAGTCTTTACAGATTATTTAAGAATTCAAAATGGGTTAGAACCTATTGGATTTAGTGGAGATAACTTCGAAGCCTTAAAGAAGTTTTCAATTGATAGATTGGCAGAAATAGTTGAAGAAAACGTTGATTTATCGATTATTGAAAACTCAATTGAATAAATTAAAAAAATAAAGAAATATAGAATTTAATTTATTCAATATCTTCTAAATGTTTATGTTTCGACCTTATCAAAAGTATAGTGCATGGAGCAGAGTGAACAACTTTTTCTGACACACTTCCAAGTAAATGCTTGTCTATTTTGCTTTTTCCAGTTCCCATGATGATGACATCCACATTTTCTTCTTCTGCAATTTTAACAATTTCTGATGCAGGGTCTCCTTCAACGAGCATGGGTCTGAAATTAATCATATATGTGTTTGGCTTGTGAAATTCCTTTTCCATACGATTTAAAACATATTTTCCTTTTTTCTTTAGCTCTGTTACCATCATTTCCTTAACTTTCTTAGGGGTCAGGAATGGGGCAGATGTGTCTGCAACATAGAGCCCTATAACTTCCATTTGTCTTTCACCTATTAAATCTAAAGCATGTTCAATTATTTCATCCAGATATTCGCCAGTACTTGTTACCAATATTTTTTTATACATTTAATCACCCTAAAAATCCTATCCTTATAACTGCATAGGTTATATAAGTTGCCATTAATATGATTCCATTAATTCTGGTAAGTTTCATTCCCTTACTGATCAATAAGAGAACCAGTATTGTAACAAAAATCATTGCCGGAGCAT
The DNA here is from genome assembly GCA_039666455.1 of Methanobacterium sp. Classification (NCBI taxonomy): domain Archaea; kingdom Methanobacteriati; phylum Methanobacteriota; class Methanobacteria; order Methanobacteriales; family Methanobacteriaceae; genus Methanobacterium; species Methanobacterium sp. The sequence continues at coordinate 28,560 of JAVSLW010000031.1, forward strand.
CAAAAGTAAGTGAAAGAGGTTCTACAGGCACATTTAGAATTAGAGCAGGTATTCCAATACCTATCATAATGTTAAATGTGTTACTTCCAAGTACAGTTCCTATTGATAGGTCATGCAGTCCTTTCATAGCAGATGAGAGCGTAACAACAAGTTCAGGTATACTTGTTCCAATTGCAAGTGTAAAGAGCCCCATGATCATTTCAGGAATGCCCAAAGCTTTTCCAAGTTCTACTCCACTATAAACTAACAATCTACATCCTATAATTAATCCAGCAAGTCCTATTACCATCCATATCAAAGTTTTAGGACTAATTGTTTTAAATTTAGATAAAATTGAACCTTCATTAATCTCAGATTCATTTTCAAGTCCAGTTTCAATTTGTGAATTATTTTTAGCAGATTCTTCTTTTTGAGATTTAATCAAGGCTCTAAGATAAAACGCATAGACCACTATGAAAACAACAGCTGCTATTTTACCAATATCTCCAAGGAACATGAAAAATATAAGAATAAGTGATGTAACAAGTGTTACCGCTCCATCTCGAGTTAATCCTTTAGGACTGGCTTTAATAACTCCTGCAAATGCTCCTGAAATACCAAGTATCCCTGCAATATTCCATATGTTTGATCCTATAACCACCCCAACTCCAATATCAGCACTACCGGTTAAAGTAGCAATCATTGCAGAACCAAACTCTGGAAGGGATGTTCCAATTGCTGAAGCTGTGACTCCAAGTATTATTTGAGATATGCCCACAAGAGCCCCTATTTCTATCAGATTATCAACGAATATATCTGCAGATTTTATTACTATAATTAAAGAAACAATTAAAATTCCAATCAATGCAAATAAAAACATTTCCATAAACTCACCGGAAGAATATTGCCTTTATCATCATATAAATGTATCGAGGAAGGAATCTGGTCTTGTAAATAAATTCATGTTAAAAAAGTAGTAGATTTTTGTAATTCTACATTTATGATCTTTTTTATCCCAGGAATGGTTTTGCAATAGTTAACATGACTATAATGGTTATTATAATGCCTATTGTGATTAAAGGTAGCCCTGCTTTGAGTATTTCCTTGATTTCAACGTATCTTGTTCCGTATGCCATTGCTACTGTTGGGTCAGCCATTGGGAGCATGAATGATAGTGAACAGGCGATTGCTACAGGTACTGCGTATGTTCCTACTGGTTGTGCCTGTGCTGCTGCCAGTGAGACAGATAATGGCACAAGTATTGCAGCCAGTGCGATGTTGGACATTACCTGTGTGATACTCACTGCAATAATCATCAGGACTATCATTATGGCTACTGTTGACACGTCATTACCTAATAAACCAATTAAATGATTAATTATCCATTCAGCTGCTCCTGTTTGCAGTAATGCTGCTCCAAGACTTAATGCCCCTCCAAAGAATATTATTAATCCCCAGTCAACGTTTGTTTGAGCATCTCTCCAGTCTATTATTTTGAAGATAAAGAACAATGCAGCCCCGATTAAAGCAACTGAAAAACTGTTTAATCCAGTGTAATGTGTTGTGATCCATAAAAATATGGTGAATAACAGTATTCCTAATGATAATTTTTCTGTTCGTGTCATTGAGCCTAATGCTTCTATTTTTGAGGTAATGGTGTTCATGCCACCGACTATTCCCTTTACCTCTGGTTTGAATACTGCGCCCATGAATTTCCATATTATAAACATCAAAATGATTGATAAAGGAAACCCAAAAATCATCCAGTTTACAAATGGAATGTGGGTGTATGCTGCAGCCATCAGGTTGGGGGCAGTTCCTATCGGTGTACCAAATCCACCGGCCAGAGAACCATAAGATGCGCCGAGTACCATTGCCTTTGCAAAGTTACTTCCACCTTTTTCAGGGTTATTTGCTCCCATAATAGGTATAATCTCTTTAATTATTGGTAAGAGCATTGCAAAGGCCACCACATTTTCAATCCATGCTGAAAGTAATCCTGTTGAAAATACAGCGACGAAAATACTTTTATCTGGGCTGATTCCAAGTTTGCTGAGCATCGCGTAGGTTAAACGTGTAGCCAATCCACTTTTACGAATTGCTTCTGCAATAATGAAACCACCTATCATGAGGAAGATGATGGGATTTGCAAAGCCAATCACAGCATCAGTAAAGGTTGCAACGCCAATAATGGGTTGTATAAAAAGTATGATTAAGGAGGTAACAGCAAGATGTAATGCTTCGCTTGCCCACATTATTATGGCGAATACAAGTAGTGCCATTGCTGCATGACCCGGATAGCTTAAACCATTCATAGGAATTAACATCACAACTATAAAAGCAACTATAGCTAAAGGCATTCCTAAATTCTTCATATTAATGTACATTTTGTAAGCCTCTAAATATGAAATATTTGGAGTTCAAGAAAAACGTAGTTTTTCCTTCAAACTCCAAAAATTATAACAATAACCTTATGATCTGGTGTTATATAAAGGTATTTTATAATGATTAATCATTAATATTTATTTTATAGATTACATATTTGCATTGATTTTTTTCAAAAGACAGTTAGTCAGTTCTAAATTTTGCTGATGGATTATTGAACCGGTTAAAATAAATGATTAGAACTTTATTTTGTGCCTTTGATGAAATTTCCAGTAGTAATGCCTCCAAGAGATATCTTTTTTATCTCTTTCTTCATCTTATTAATGGTTGAAGCTTCAAAATCTATTTCAATAGCACGTTTGTAAATAGAGCACATTAATTTACCATATTCTTCTGTACGTCCCTCTAAATCCAGTGAAACATTATCAATAGAGGTTTCAGTGATTTTGGACATAAAATCTATAAGAGATAGTTCTACTGAGTTTAAAATAATTGTTCTACACTCCCTATCCAATCTTAATGGAAAAACACGATTTTTTTCATCTTTAATTCCTGAAAATATGTTATCTGGAACGTTTTTCTGGGATATATCTTTGATCAGGGAGGGCAGACAATCTCTGGAAATTAATGACTCAAGATTTCCCTGGACAATCAGCTCTAATTCTACCTTAATCTTTCTCTGGCGCACTCTGGATACAAGAACTTGAATTTCATCAAATGAAAGCTCTGGAGATATTCTAAGACATTTAAAATAGTCTTTAAGTGTATCTGCAGTTTCACTATTCCATATATTAAGTCCTGATGAGGCAAATAAGTTAATTTTAGGGTTTAAATCTAAAATGAACTTTGCAGCTCCCAGATCATCAACCATAACTCCATTAACTCCAGCATCAAATGTTTGAATTAAAAGTGGTTTTATTTTATCCATAAAATTATTTGAAGTAATTTTAGGTAGTTTTAAGACTAAATTGACTCTATTTTCTTTACAGAATGATAATGCTTCGTTAATTAACTTTAAAAGTTTTTCAGTTTCTATTTCAGCATGGAAATTGCAGTTAACTGGACTGTAAAGATTAAACAGATTAAAATAAATTCTATTGCATCCGGCATCAACTGCTGCCTTTAAAACATCCAGATCATCAACATAAGCATTTAAATTTGGTGTTTTTCCCTTTAATTCCACATTTGAAGAAAATTCTTTATTTAAAGTGTTTAATCGACTGTATGCTCTTTTCATTTTATCTTCAGAGGGTTTAAAAGATGATATAATCATCTCTCCAATTTTTTCAAACATTTCCCTTCTGACCCTGTTTAATTCACCGATAGGAGCAAATAAATTGCCAGGATAGTTTATGTTTATATTTCTTACTTTAAAAGGAGTGTTACCAGTTTTTTTAAATTGTCTGATAATTGTTTTTTCTTCAAGCGGTCTTTTAAGAGCTTTCACCATTTTAAAATCAGCGGTCCTCTCTAATTTCAGGGAACGATTTTCAAAGTTGAAATCACTTTTCAGTATGATTGCACCATCATTTTGAACCAGTATATCTAAATCTACCATAAGTTGATTTTTCAACTTATTCCTGGATCCATGGATGATTTTTTGAGCTTCATCAACCAGTGCCTTACGTTTTGTTATGTAAAGGGCTGTTCCTGGCTTTAAATATCTTTGAACTTTAAATTTAATCTTATTTTTGTTAACTTGCGGGGATTCATTCATTAACATTCCATAATCCTTCTGGCCCTTATTTGGCGGTAAAAAAACAATTCCATCTCCTTTTTGAGGGATAACATCTCCTTTAACCTCTACCAATGCTTCTTTTGTCTCTTTGTTATATCTAAGGACAGTACCGGCATAGAGTCCCCTGTTTCCCGGACGATCCCGTCCCATTACTTTACTGTAATCATTTTCTAAAAGATATCCCCCTGTAAAACCTCTATTAAAAGCTAACTTAAGGTTATTAATGTCATCTTTTTCTGGTTTCCATTTTCCTTTTAAAATAGAGTCCAGAGCTTTCCTGTATATGCTCACCACAATTGCCACATACTCTGGAGACCTCATACGGCCTTCAATTTTAAGAGAACATATATTTAACTTTGTAATATTATCAAGATCTTTATATAATGCCAGATCACGGGTTGATAACAGGTACCTATTTTTAAGAGGAATTCGGGATAAATTAGCAGGCCTTCCATACTCATCCTTTTCTCCCAAAACCAGATCATATTTCTTTCTACATGGCTGAGCGCACATTCCTCTATTTCCACTTCTACCCCCTATAAATGATGATATTAAACACTGGCCAGAGTATGAATAACAGAGCGCTCCGTGGGCGAAAATTTCAAGCTCAATTTCTTCAATTTTAACATTTTCACTGATATTTTTAATTTCTGATAGTTTCATCTCTCTTGAAAGCACCACGCGCTTGAACCCCATTTCTGCTGCCCATTTAACTCCTTCAAGGTTGTGAATTGTCATCTGAGTAGATGCATGGAGCTTCAAATCAGGAACAAGTTCTTTTGCAAGTTTTGCAATGCCAATATCCTGAACTAAAATAGCATCCACACCTATTTTGTAGAGAAAAACAAGATATTCGGCAATTTCTTTAAGTTCACAGTCTTTAATGAGGACATTCACAGTAACATAGATTTTTACTCCTCTTAAATGCGCAAAATCTACCGCTTCACTCAATTCTTCATCATTGAAGTTAGCTGCATAATGTCTTGCTCCAAATTGTTTTCCTGCAAGATAAACTGCATCTGCACCAGCATTCAGGGCAGCCTTGAGTGCATCCATACTTCCTGCAGGTGCCAGTAATTCAGGTATATGTTTTTCCATCATTTTTTCCCAAATATGAAATTATTTTTATCATGTTTTTAAGGTAATTGTTTTTAATGAAGAAAATAGAAGATTATAATTAAAGGATTATTTCAGTATTAAATATAATAATTCTGATTTTCATGAGTAAATAATCACATATAATTCTAACTCGGATGATCATCGGAGGTAACATGTATATTTGTTTAGAGGGTATTGACGGTGCAGGAAAGTCAACGCAGATTATTCTTCTTGAAAAATGGCTTAAAGAATATGGATGTAATGTTAAAAGGGTTTTTGAGCCTACAAATTCGCCAGTTGGGAAATTGATCCGGGAAATGCTCCAGGATCCAGGGGCTACTGGAGATAATTTTCAAAAAGCACTGGCACTGCTATTTGCTGCTGATAGGATGATATTAATGGAGGAAATAGCGGCTGCAGAGGAATCAGGCAGGGTAGTAATAAGTGACAGGTCTTTTTATTCAAGTATTGTTTATCAAAATGAACCGCAGTGGCTTTATGAAATAAATAAACATGTTAAAAGACCAGATATTGTTATATTGCTTGATATGGATGTTAAAACTGCTTTAAAACGGTGTGAAGGTAAAGATAGCTTTGAAAATGGAAGTTTTCTGGAAAATATAAAAAATAAATATCTTAAACTTGCAGAAGAATGTGACTTTTATGTTATAAATGCAAATAATGGAATTAATAAAGTTCAAGAGGATATAAAAAAGGTCATATCTCCTAAAATCGGCAGGTGTATATGATTTATGACTAATTAATGGCCATATTATTTAGTAAAGAGAAATAATTTTACCTTAACTGGTAGGGACTTACAAATTAAAATAATATACACAAAAATTAAGTATAACCCAAATCATATATTCTTACAGAAATCAGGATTTATAAAATATTTCAGTTTAACCATGTTTTATGGAGAAGTAATAATGTTAAATAAAGACGAACTTACCGATCTGATAATTAATACTGATCTGGAGAAGATTCCTGGCCCTAAAGATGTTTGGGAAAAGCAAATTGATCTTGGTGATGGTAGAATTTTAATTGTAGGCTATGAAGAAGAGTCTAAAGTCTGTGAACTGACAACAGACCAATCAGCAAGCGGAATGGATGAAGAAAAATGTGCAATAGTTTACTACTGGTACTGGGAAGTCAGAGACTTTGAAACATGGGACATTATATATGAAAATCATGATACTGATTTGAGCTTCTGTATTGAAGATCTACAAAATACATGGGGCGATGAAAGCACATTTGCAGATACTGGTAATGTTCCCGGAACAGAGCTCTGCACATGGAGCGATCGAAACAATATAGAAGATATTGTAGATGATATACTCGATGATATTCAGGATGTGTTGGAGAACCAGTGAAAAAATATGGTAGATATTTTAGCGCTTGATGATCCAGTCCATGCATTAACCACTGATAATTTACTCACATATAAAGGTATAGCAGATGAATTAGGTGTTATACCTCAAAATGATTTTCACAGAACCTTCGGATAGGGGATATTATTGTTTTTTGATGAAAAAATTTATCGATCTATCTTTTTTTCCTGATTTAGTGGCGTTTAACGTGATTTTGATAATGGAAACATTTTTTGGGATTTCCAGCTTATATATAAATCTATTTCTTGTATCTAGAGGTATCACTTGATTATATATCCCCAGATCACTTGACGTGATTCTAACAGTTGCATTTACTTCTGAAGAACCATTTAAAACGCACTGATTAGTGTTATAATCTACAAAAACAATCATTTCCCCATTATCAGTGTAATCCGCATTCACAAATCCATTTGAAGGATCAAAATTAAGACCAAGTAGGGTTGAATTCTCGACGGGAGTTAAAAAGCAAACTACACTGATTATTAGAACAATACCCAGTAAAGAAGCGCTACAAATGGCAATGGTTTGACGTCTGGGACTTTGACCAGACCACCATTTCCTAGGGCCTCCCGATTCATTTTCAGGAAGTCCATAGAAATTTTCCATCTTGTTCATAATTCTTAATTTTTTAAATCCTACGGCAAGAAATCCTCCTAGAATTACCAGAGCTACAAACTTACCCATGTAAGAAAAAATACATCAGATTATCTAAAGGAAATAACAACAATGTAATTGATGATTCCGATAATGGTGCTTGATAGAAGTGTGTTTTTATATTCCTGGTTGCGTATCAAATGATAAATAAAACCCACTAATACCACAATGATCAGCAAATAAGCTGGTGAAAGATAATAAACATGCATTGATCCTGTAATGCCCATTAAGTTTACCGTCCATTATAATATTATTATTCACATTTTTTGAAAACAGTAATAAGCTATTGTATGGGTTTCAATTATTCCCCCTTGTTCATTTTTAGGTATTTTTCCAAAGAATTAGAATTTTCAGGCATTTAATCTTCTCACTTTAACAACGTATCATTACTTTTTTCTATAAACTTCTAAAAAATTAAAATATGGATTAAAAGTAGTCTACTACTTCATTCCAGTTAAGCGTACTATCTGTTGACAAGAAAGTTTGAAAACAATAGAATTTAAACTTTTTTCAGTAGTTTTTTCATACCCACTGCAACCAAGCCCCCTATTATAACAAAGACCATAAAAGCTAAACTCCATCCTAATATCATCCAATTATCAAGCCAAGTTGTTAAAGCAGATCCCCCCCCGCAAGAATGAATCCAATTATAATACTTGCTAACAACGTATCTTTGTACTCATTGTTCCTGATCAAATGATATACAAAACCTACTAAAAAAAAAAGAAAAATAGTGTGTAGATAGGTGAAAGATAATAATACATAGCTGATCCTGTAAATTCCATTATATTTACCTCCAATGTTATCATATTTCTAGTAGGTGCATCGTAAAAAGTTTTGTAAGATAAGACTATGTCCATAATTTTTCCTCCTACTATCTGACTAGGAGGAAGTATATATTCAAAAGTATGAGAACCACCAATAAATTTTCCAAGTATACCTCCTATCAAAACCCAATATTGAGTATAAGTATGGCTTTCGCTAGGAGCAATATAATAAGTTAAAGCACATTCCACGACCCAAAAACCAGTAGTATATGGAGTTCTTTGAACTTCAACATGGACCAATGAATTTGTCCCAACATTACCTCCATATACATAAGCTATAAATGGATCTGTAAGTAATCCAATTATGCCCACCAAATACTCATTTTCTCCTGTAATCTGCGTTAGTCCTAATGATTTTTTCCAATCATAGTTCTGTATCATTTGGATAATAGCTTCACCAAAATTAAAAGCCAAATCTGTCTGAAGATTATGATAACAGTAAGCACCACAATAACCATTAACCGTGTTAATATCTCTTACAACACCTGTTTCAGGGTCAATTACAAATATTAGATCATCTCGGCCCACTGCCTTCAGCACCACATAGCCATTGGACTCAAAAACTTCCAAAGACACACCGTTCATGAATGCATTGTTTATGTCGATCGTCACTGAGTTTACATGCCCTGAAGTTGGAGTATTAGCCTGGTAATCAGACCAAGAAGCTTCAACAGACAATCGTCTTCATATGATCAATGACAGTCATCCAATCCTCCTTACCACAATACCAATCTAAATTCTGGATTAAACAAACCCATTACAAAGCATGAAACTAAGAAAAGTACAATTGTCAGGACAAACATAAATCCAAACCCATTTCTAGTCCTTAAATCGATAGGCACAATTTTGTTGAGTTTATCTGGAAATAGAATAATACTCTGTACAACTAAACCGACTAAAATAGAGACTAAACAAAACTCTAAAGAAGGACTACCTTTGGTAAAATAGAAATAAAGCGCTGAAAATCCACGTCCAGTAGTCTGGAATCCTAATAATGCAGATAAAAGCCAGTAACCAAATGGAAAATAACCGGGCCCTAAAGGAATGCTCATCTTCGGACCCTCATATTTAGGAACATTCTTATCACTAAAAGTTTTAATACGCTTAAACATGAATAAAATCGGATAAACAGTCGATATTCCAAATCCAATACCAAACGGAATGTTATTTGTGGTTATCCCAAAAGCGATACCTGTTAAAAAGAAAAAAGGAGCAACGGTTAACATAAACGCAACCAAATTTTTAGTATTGTCATCTTTGTATTTTTCAGCCAATCCCCAATAATAATCTACAATTATCATTCCTGGAAGCGTGCAAAAGGCAAAAAAGAAAGGTAGAAACTCAAGACCTGTTAAAACACCGACAAATAAGTAAGTTAGAATGAAACTTAAAACTGTAAAATATATTGCTCCTAACAGTGAGCTCTTTAATTTATCTTTAGAATCAACTTTACTGGATCCAAAAGCCATTTCAAAGCCTTTTTTGGAGAAGATTAATTTTATGTTTTTGATTAGAAATTTTGTATAGTTCATATTTACACTCGCCAATAAAAAAATTAGGGATTGGAAAGATATTCTGTAATGTTATTATAGAACTGGGAACTGTATTGATCGATTTCTGGACTGTATTCGTTTATTATCACATTAAGTGATTCTTGCACACTGTTGGAAATGACAAGATTTTGAACAGCTTCTTCAAATAAACAATTTTGCCAATTCAAGAGGTGGAATACAGAATTTCATCTCTGTATTTTCTAGCAGCCTCATCCTCAGGATCTAACTCCAAAACTTTATCAAAACAGTTTAAAGCCTCCTGATTCTTACTTAGTTTCATTAGCGTATGACCTTTTTTATACCATCCGTTTATATCATCTGGATCTAGTTTTATAACGTTATCAAAACAAATTAATGCTTCTTTATCATGTTTAAGTTGATTTAAAATGTTGCCTTTAGTCCCCCATGCCTCTAAAAAATCTGGATCCAGTTTTAAAGCTTCGTCCAAACATTCCAAAGCCTCATCAAACCGTCCTAGCTTAAAAAGTGTAAAACCTTTACCATTTAAAAAATAAGAATCTTGAGGATTCAACTTTAAAGCACCATTGTAACAAGTTAAAGCTTCATTGAATAACTCTAATTTTAGTAATATAACACATTTACTATTCCAAGTATGAAAATCTTGAGGATCCAACTCTAAAACTTTCGAAATCTTTGATTTCGATACCCCAAAATCAGAGATTTTGAGGGCTTCATCATAACATTTCAAAGCTTCATTAAGCATTCCCAATTCCTTTAAAGTATTTCCTTTATTACGCCAAATAGCTGCATCATGAACTTCAAATTCCAAAGATTTATCAAAACATTTTAAAGCATCATAGTATTTTTCCAAGCTATTTAAAACAAGGCCTTTAACATACCATGCATCATAATGATTTGGATCTATTCTAATAGCTTTATCACAACATTTCAAAGCATCTTCATATTTTTCAAGAGCATATAAAGCCATTGCTTTAGAAACTAATATATCAACACGATTAGGATCTACTTCTAAAGCTTTATCAAAACATTCAAGGGCTTCAGTATATTTCCGTTTATTAGCGAATGTTAGCCCTCTTTCATACCATTTTTCAAGTTTATTCTTTTTAAAAGGATTTTTAAACATTTGAACCTCCAGATTTATGGACTTCTTCTAATAATTAATTTGGTAGCATTAGTTGTATTATTGTAGGTTGATGTTTCCCATTCATAGTCTGGTATTGCCTCATCTATTGTATTAGTAATATACAAATAAATAATGGCTAATATCCCTCCAATAATAAGTTTAGATGAATCATCTCGAGGAATAGGGATTCTTTGAAGATTCATAAGTTTTTTAAAGTATTCATCTACATTTTCTTGTGCTACTTCCTTTTTAGTTTTTCCTCGCCATTCTGGAGGAATCCATTCCCCACCTTTCTTACCTGCGTAATTTATGCGAGATAACCATTCTGGTTCTGAATTAACCAAAGAATTACCCAAACTAAGAGCTAATTCTGTCTGCAAATCATAGTAGCAGTAAGATCCGCAGAAACCATTAGCTGTGTTCATATCCCTTACAACACCTGTTTCGGGGTCAATTACAAATATTAGGTCATCTCGGCCCACGGCTTTCAATATTACATAGCCATTAGATTCATATG
>JAVSLW010000032.1 GCA_039666455.1 Methanobacterium sp.
CTTATTTGAAGATCAAAGCTATGAAATAGTTAAAGTAGTTAAAGGTTCATCTCTTGAAGGTATAAAATATCAACATCCTCTTTTAGAGGAGATACCAGTTCAAAAAGACTTTGAACATAAGATCTTGCCTGGAGAACATGTAACATTAACTGAAGGTACTGGATGTGTTCACACAGCCCCCGGACACGGTCCTGATGACTTTGAAATAGGTAAACAGTACGGATTACCAATATTCTGCCCTGTTGATGAGGCAGGATTATTTAAAAAAGAAGCTGGAAAATATGAAGGAGAATTTGTAAAAGATGCTGATCCTTACATAATAGCAGATTTAGATGTTCACGGCTTTCTACTTAAAGAAGATGTAATAAGCCACAGATATGGGTTCTGCTGGAGGTGTAAAACTCCAATTATATACCTTGCAACACAGCAGTGGTTCCTTAAAGTCACTGAAATTAAAGATAAAATGCTTGCTGAATTGGATAAAGTTGAATGGATTCCGGAATGGGCTGGTGAAAGTCGTTTCCGTGATTGGGTTTTAAATGCACGTGACTGGACTATTTCAAGACAGAGATACTGGGGAATTCCAATTCCAATCTGGAGATGTGAAACCTGCGAAGAAATAACTGTTGTAGGTTCCATTGATGAATTAAAAGATCGTGCTGTTGAAGGAAAGCTTGAAGGAGACTTTATACACAGGCCCTATGTTGATGAAATTACCATTGAATGTCAGTGCGGCAAAGACATGAAACGTGTCCCCGACGTTTTAGACGTCTGGATAGATTCAGGAGTCGCCGGATGGGCCGCATTACACTATCCCCAGAAAAAGGAAATGTTTGAAGAATGGTTCCCCTATGATTTTATAACTGAAGGCCATGATCAGACCAGAGGATGGTTCTATTCACAATTAGGATGTGGAGTAATTGCTCTTGACCAAACACCATATAAACGAGTGTTAATGCATGGTTTTACCCTTGATGAAGATGGTAGAAAGATGAGCAAATCCCTTGGAAATGTTGTTGAACCTGACGAAGTTATAGAGCAGTATGGAGCAGATATACTTAGATTTTACCTTCTCTGGGGAAACAAACCATGGGAAGACCTTAAATTTACATGGGATGAACTGAAAAATGTTTCTAAAATGTTCAACATACTGTGGAATGTTTACGTGTTTTCAACAACCTACATGGCTATAGATAACTTCAACCCAACACTATACACTGAAAATGACCTTAAACTTCGAGATGAAGATAAATGGATAACTTCAAGAATTAATTCTCTTTCAAAAGATGTTACAGAAGCTCTTGATTCATTATATCTCCACAAAGCTGCAAGAGCAATAAATCACTTCATATTAGAAGACCTGAGTAGATGGTATGTAAGACTAATCAGAGGACGTACATGGGTTGAAAAAGAGGATCCTGACAAGTTAGGGGCTTATTACACCTTATATAATGCTTTAAAACTTCTAATTAAAGTAATGGCACCTGTAACTCCCCATATAACTGATGAAATTTACCAAAATCTTGTTAAAGGTGTGGAAAAGGATGCTCCAGAGAGCGTGCATATGGAAGATTGGGAGTTCAACGAAGACCTTATCGACAGGGATTTAGAAGAAAACATGGATATTGTAAGAGATATTATTGAGGCATGTGCAAGGGGAAGAGACGTTGCAAGATACAAGCTTAGATGGCCTGTAAAGAAGATAGTAGTGGTTTTGGAAGATAAAAACGTTTTAAATGCTGCTGAATCTCTAAAGGCAGTTATAATAGAACAGGCCAATGCCAAGAAAATAGAATTTAGCAGCGAATTTGAAGATCTTAAAATCATTGCTAAACCGAACTTAAAAACTCTTGGACCTAAACTTAGAGGAGATGCTCCCAGAGTAATGCAAAATCTTGCTGAAGCTGATGGAGCCAGAATAAAAGCTGATCTGGATAATGAAGGGGTTTACAAAATTGAACTTGAAGATAAAACCATAGAACTTGGAGAAAATGACATAATATTTGAAACAGAACTTCCTGAAAACCTTGTAAGTGCTGATTTCAATTCAGGTAGTGTATTTTTAGATACAGAAGTTACAGACGAGATTTTATCTGAAGCAATGTCCCGTGAACTTATAAGAAGAATTCAGGACATGCGTAAGGATTTAAATTTAGATGTAGAGGCCAATATATTTGTATTTGTTGAATGTGATGAAGGATTCAAGAATTTAATCCTGCCATTTGTGGATTTTATCTCCCATGAAGTAAGGGCCCATGAATTATCATTTGACTTCCAGGAAGGAGATTACACAAAAGAATGGAAAATTGAGGATGAGAATTTGAAGATAACCATTAATAAAAGCTAAAATGTGCGGTGTGATAAAATGACATTAACTGATTCAGAGCAGGAATATATAAAAAAAGAGCTTGGAAGAAAGCCTAACTTATTAGAAGAAGGTATGCTGGACGTAATGTTTTCAGAACACTGTTCCTATAAAAGCAGTCGCCCAGTATTAAGCTTATTCCCCACTGAAGGTGAAAGAGTAATATTAGGGCCTGGAGACGATGCAGGTATTGTTGAACTTACCGATGAACTGGCACTGGTTATTGGAATGGAAAGCCACAATCATCCATCTGCAATTGAGCCATATGGAGGTGCTGGAACTGGTATTGGAGGAATAATACGTGATATCATTTCCATGGGTGCCATGCCCATTGCATTACTTGATTCATTAAGGTTCGGGCCTCTTGAAGACCAGAGATCGCGCTATATATTTGAATATGTTGTAAAAGGAATTTCAGATTATGGAAACAGGGTAGGAATCCCCACAGTGGGTGGTGAAGTTGAATTTGATGAAAACTTCAAATTTAACCCCCTTGTAAATGTGGTCTGTGCAGGGCTTGTTAAAAAAGAAGATATTGTAAGAGGCGTTGCACCGAATGTGGGAGACGTCTTCGTTCTTATGGGTGGAAGAACTGGTAGAGACGGTATTCACGGAGTAACATTTGCTTCTGAAGAACTTACCAGTGAATCTGAGCTTGAAGACAGGCCTGCTGTCCAGGTGGGAGACCCTTTCACCAAAAAAATGGTTTTAGAAGCTACACTTGAAGCTTTAGATAAAATTGATGTTGTAGGGCTTAAAGACCTTGGTGGTGGAGGTTTAACCTGTTGTGTTTCAGAAATGGCTGCTAAAGGCGGGAATGGAGCAGAAGTGGAGCTTACAAAGATTCCTCTAAGAGAGGAGGGAATGACCCCCTATGAGATCATGTTATCTGAATCCCAGGAAAGAATGGTTTTCGTGGTAAAACCAGAAGATGCAGACGCTTTAATGGAAATATTTGAAAAATACGAGCTTCCACATGCTGTAATTGGTAAAGTTACAGATAGCAGTGATCTGGTCATTAAACAAAACAGAGAAGTTATAGCAAAAGTGGGGGCATGTCTTCTTGCAGATCCTCCTGTAATTGAAAGAGCATCATGTAGTCCGTGTGATGAGGGATGTGGAGATGATGAAACTGTGGAATATCAGAGATTAGAAGATATTGATCCTCAGGAATCTGTTTTAAAATTACTTGGATCTCCAAACATTGCCAGTAAAAAATGGGTTTACAGTCAATACGACTACGAAGTACAGATAAGAACTGTGGTTAAACCGGGTGATGATGCAGCAGTACTGCGTATTGACGATGAGAAGGCAATTGCACTTACATCAGACTGTAACAGCATACACACCAAACTGGATCCATATCATGGTGGAGCGGGAGCAGTTGCTGAAGCATTCAGGAATGTTGTTTCGGTGGGAGCAGAACCAGTTTGCATAGTTGACTGCCTTAATTTTGGAAACCCTGAAAAACCCCATGTTTTCTGGCAGTTTAAAGAGTGCATAAAAGGAATGTCAGATATTGCAAAACGCTTTAATGTCCCTGTAATAAGTGGAAACGTGAGCTTTTATAATGAAACTGAGGGGGTAACTGTAAATCCTTCACCAGTTGTGGGTGTTGCAGGATTAATGGATATAAAAGATATAAAGACGATGGATTTTAAAAATGAAGCTGATAAAATAATTATTATTGGAAAAACAGGTGCAGAATTAGATGGTTCCGAATATCACAAAACCATTCATGGAGTTGTTCAGGGTAAACCTCCGCATGTGGATATGGACATGGAATTTGAATCTGCAAATGCAGTTTTAAAATTAATTCGAAATGATAATGAGGGATCAGTTACAGCAGTGCATGATTGCTCATCGGGTGGATTAGCTACTGCAGTCGCTGAAATGGCTATTTCAGGTGGAATAGGGGCAGTTTTAGATACTTCAAAGGTACCTAAAGAAAACAGCAAAATGAGTGTTTCTGAAATACTGTTTTCAGAATCCAATGCTAGATTCATTGTTACAGTAAAAAGTGAAGCTGCAGAAAAATTACTGGAAAAAATTGATGCACCTGCAGCAATTATTGGAGAAGTTAGAGGAAATAAGTTGATTATTGATGAAATAGTGGACTTAAGCCTTGAAGAACTTAAAGAATCATACTATGGAGTAATAGATAAATTCATGGCATGATCATGAATGATTTATAATCAAATTGTGGCCTGATAATATGAAAGAGGAATATCTTAGACAGTTAATTCATGCATCAGGTATTTTCATCGTTTTTTTAAGCTGGTTCATTAATCCTGTTCTTTTAATCATTATATGTATAGTAATAGTCATATCTGTGGAGATACTTTTTAGAATAGATAGATACCACAACATCTTCTTTATTTCAGCCCTTTTAAATAGATGTAAAAGAAAAAATGATGAAAAAGGATTTGTGTACTTTTTCCTTGGAATTATACTAACCATCTACCTTTTCCAGTTTAACATGGCTGTTGCAAATGCTGCAATAATTATTCTTCTTTTTGGAGATTCTGCATCCACTATATTTGGAAAACGTTTCGGTAAAACACATTTACCCTTTAATAAAAGAAAAACAATTGTGGGAACCTCTGCATTTTTCATAGTTGCACTTGTTGGAGCTTTAACTCAGCTTCCATTACTTCCTGCATTCTTTGGAGCTTTATGTGGTGCGATAACTGAAGCTTACAGCCCTATAGATGATAACGTTCCTATTCCTTTGATTTCTGCCTTTGCAATGAGCATAGCGATATATTTTTTATGATACCCTATTAGAAAAATTATGTATTTTGAATTTTTTCCAAAAATATTAGAGCATGTTTCAGTTTATCTTCATACTCTCCAGGATCTGTGGCATTTAAATCTATTATCTTCTGCTCTTTCCAAAGAGATTCTGGTTTACACCAGCCCCATTCCAAAACCAGAAAAGGAGTTCCAGAAAACCCCATAGGGTTCAAAATCCGAATATCATACCTATCATCATCTTCGTTATAATCATCTCCCTTGTCAACTGAATATTCTTCATCTTCATCCAGTGTTATCACCCATCCAAGTGATTTAGAGATATTATAAGAAAGATTATAGCTTTCATCGTTTGGGGAATAATATAAATACCATTTAGGCCCCCCTTTGTACGGTGGATCTCCCTTATAAGGATATCCTTCCATTGCACTGTGAATATCAAAAATTGCGTCATATTTCTCTTTTTTTAAGAGGGGGAGAACAAATGAGGCAGTAGATATTTCACCAGTGCTTCTACCTTGATCATAAAATTTCCCTTCCTCATATGGAACATGCACCCAGTAAACATCAATTTCTCCTTTGAATTCAGATAATAAAGTAAATTGACGTATAGCTTCATAAAATGCATTATGAGCCTCCCATTCATAAGGGTGCACCCCCATTATGAATGCAAATCTCTTACCTGGATTTTTACTTATAAATCTATCAATATCTACATCTGTATTACCATATACGTTTTCAAAATGAGATTTTTCATAAGTTAGGTTATTTTCTGGAGGAATAAATGTATTAGTGTTGAAACTGTATAGTAAAAGAATTGAAAAAACTAAAATTAAGGCTATTGCCCCTATAACTTTGAATCCTTTAATTTTCATCAATAAAAATTTATGCTAAAATCATATTTAAGTTTTATATAATACAATAAATTACTAAAAATAATTAAATTAATTAATCAATCAAATTTATCTGAGCTTTATCAGTACTATCTAAATTTATGAAACCTACTGGAGTTGATATTCTGCTCTTAAAAACTTTGAATATTATTGGAATCTTCATGATTCTCTTTGCAGGCTTACTGTTTGCCACAAAATTTTTAGATGATATCATTTTAACCATTACCTATCCTTTTTTGGAAGGATCATCTGAAGGTAAATCCGTAATTCTTTTTGGAATTATGGGCAGTATGCTGCTCTTTTATCCATTATTTAAGCAAGATGGGATTATTGCAAATAAGATATCATCATTGAGCCCTCTATTAAAATTTGATGGCCAAAAATATCTTAAATTCATGATAATAATCATATTTCTTACCTATTTAGCTGGACTTCTCCTTGAAATCTGGATAAGAACTAAATTCGGCGTTTCCCTTTTTACAATATTTGTATCATATAACTCAAGTGTAAGTACAACCAGCTTGACCCACAGCCATATACTTAAATCAATTTTAGGCGCTTTAATTCACTATTTTGGAGTATTTATTCCTTCACAAATAAACACAGGAGTTTCACTTGCACAGTATATTCCTTCAGTGGCATTTGTCATATTTATAGTATTTCCAGTGATTTATCTAACTGGATTAATAGCATTGAGCCAGAAAAGAGATCTTCATAAGGTGTTACTTGCCTTTGCCATAACTATTTCTTTAATTGGAATGCTGGATGGAGGATTATTTTCAACCCCCGCACTACTTGGCTTATTAATTCTTTTATCAGTTTATTACATGAAAAAACCATTTTCTCCTAAATACATCTCAAAACCAGTGATAATAATACTTTTACTCATTATTCTAAGAGTTTCCCTTGGTTTAATAGGAACAAACACCGAATTCCATGAAATAACCATTGTTGATCCTTTAGAAAACATAGATCTTAATGGATATAATGTTTTAAGTATTGAAAAGGAAGAAAATAAAATGATAGTGAAAGTACCTGGAGATACAAATGATAAAGTGCTTTTACTCCAGTTGACAGAGGATTTAAAAGGTAAATGCAGCGGATTTTTCATTTCATGGAATATTTACTCCTGGACGTGAATTACCTCTTGCTCCACAAGAGCCTGCAGAACTATGTTCTGCGGCCCTGAAAATCATGGAAAAAATCGGGTTTCTTTCTGGATATCCTTGCTTAACCACATGTTTTGATTCATTATTCACATTAATAGCCTGAGTTACCTCTTAATAACACATAATTTTATATGGTGTGGAGTTGACAAGTATCATATTTATTATTAACTCTTTGTTAGTTAATAATCACATCATGTGTGGAGCGCGGGGAAATTGTTTGATCTAATCATAGTATGCTTAACAGGTGTTCTATGCGGGACAATAACTGGACTGATACCGGGAATTCATGTTAACACAGTGGGGGCATTCGTTTTTACATCTTCTCCCTTTCTTTTGACTTCCTATTCTCCTGAGGTTCTCTGTGTTTTTCTAATTTCAATGGCTATTTCACATGCTTTGCTTGAATTTATACCTTCCATGTTTTTAGGAGTTCCAGAGGAAGGAACGGTTTTATCTATTTTACCAGGACATAAAATGGTAATTCAGGGAAGGGGAAAAGAAGCAGTAAGATTAGCTGCAGTTGGGGGATTTGGGGCAATTTTAGTGGCAATTATATTACTACCTGTTTTTATGATGATTTTACCGGCAATATACAGCTTAATTAAACCATATACATGGATTTTACTTGTAATTGTTGTTATTTACATGTTTATACGGTTGAATAACGATTTAAAATCATTTCTATGGTCAATGACACTATTTCTGCTTTCTGGAATAATGGGTTATATAATGTTTAATTTACCTGTATCTCCCAATGTTTCACTTTTATGCATTTTTACAGGGCTATTTGGGGTTAGTACCTTGCTTTACAGTCTTTCTGAAAGCTCATTTGTCCCAACACAAAACAGATTTCATAATTTTAAAATTAACTCTACTATTTTAAGGGGAATTTTCGCAGGAGGACTTGCAGGAACCATCCTCGGATTTTTACCAGGACTTGGCCCGGCACAGGGAAGCTTAATTGCCCAGGAGTTAAGTGGGAGCGGAGACTCTGAAAGTAACAGAGAAGGATTTCTCGTTGCTGTAAGCGGAGTTAACACATCCGATACATTATTTTCACTTGTGATGATTTATTTAATCGGAAATCCAAGAAGTGGAATTGCAGTTTATGTTGAAAACATTATTCAGACTTTTGATTTTAATCACCTCATATTTTTCACCTTCACAGCACTGACAGCGGTTTCAATTTCCTTAGTTTTATGTTTAAAAATAGGGGATATGGTTAGTGAGTCAATAGAGAAAATAAATTATGAAAAAGTTACATGGATTGTAATCATATTTATGAGCATTTTAATGGTGGCATTTTCGCTATGGTATCATGCTAATATAATGTACATGGTAATTGTGTATATTACAGCGATTTCGCTTGGATTACTGCCACATTACGTTGGGGTGAATAAATCGAATTTAATGGGAGTTTTAATTTTACCTGCAATTTTGATCTATTATAATATGTTTTAAAAAGACAAAAAGTATCAAAATATTAAAAATTAGCCTACTTATGCGAACATTCTGTTTTCAAGGGCTGTTAAAAACATACTGTTTTTAACGCCCCGAAAATACTTCCAGGATGCTTACCTGTTTATATTTATAGTTATACTTTTTCTTTAAGGAAATCTGCAAGTGCTGATGAGTCCCTTGGACCTACGACTACTTCCCATCCAGTGTCATCTTCAATTTCACCGCTTATTGGGGCTGCAAGACCTGGAATTACCATTTTTCTGGTTTTCACATTGTCTTCAATTTTAGATTCTTTTATTAAGTCTGCAACAGCTTTACCAGTGAACTGGCCACCAGCTACAGCCACATCTACGGCTCTTCCTATAGTGTCAAGCACTAAAAGGTAACTGTTTGCATTTCCTGATTTTAAATCTCCTTCAACTGTATAATAGGTAAGTGCAAAGTTTGTGGTTAAAGCTACAGGAGAATCTTCGTTAACTTCACCAATCTCATATACTCCGGCGTCCACTGCTTGAGGTTTCCTTGGATCGGTGAAAATACTCTGTCTTAATGTTAAAACAGGTATTAGCTCCCATATTTCAGTCCCATGAATTATCATTATGTCAGCGTATTTATTTATAAGCGTTGCTGCAATTGTTGCTTCTTTTATTGCAGTGTTAACTTCATCTTCTTCTGTGTTTAGCCATGTGAGCGCTGGAACTCCCATTATTGGGAATCTGAAGTCTTCATCACGTTCTTCTACAGCAAGTCTTCTTATCATGATGAAATCATCTAAAGTATCCCCAATTCCAGCACCTACATATGTACCAGGGTCAAGAACAATATCTTTAATTCCCTTATCCCTTAATGTCCTTGAAAGTTCCTTCATTTTTTCAAGGTCGTTTGGTACAAAGAGTGCTACTGGACAGTCGTATTCAAGTGCCAGTGCTGCCATTTCTTCAATGTTGTCTTCAGTTGCACCATAAATCAACGGATGTTCGTCCCCAACAGCTTCAAGGGCAGCTTTCATTGCATCAGCATCAAAAGAACATAACACTAATGCCAGGCTGGAACTTTTAAGCTTTTCTGCTGCTTCCTTGAATTTTGCAGCATCTCCAGATTTGTTTCTAAGAGCTATACCATCAAGAGTAAGTAATTCTCCTGTTCTTTCAAACTGGGTTTCTTCTATTTTTTTAACCCTTTCATCGAATGCTGTTTCATCCATATCATCAGTTATATCGATTACAAGAGGGGTCTGATTGTAATAAGTTAATTCGTATCTGTAAAGAACTTCATCTCCACCAATTATCATGGCTTTAGCGCCTTTACCAATTGTTATTTCACGAACTGCAGGTGCGAGTAAATCTGCAAGCTTATCAAATTCACCTGCTGCAAGTTGTGTACATAATTCAAGGTCTATTTCCTTTTGTGAAAGTTTGGTGGCAAATGCCATGCATGAGGCCTCTCCACATTTTGCACAGTTTGTTTTTGGAAGTAGTCTGTAAACATCCATTGCTGTAACAGCCATTTTTTTAACCTCCTTTTATTCCAGTTGGCTGACCCAGTTTGATATATCAGGAACTTCTGTGGTCATATATTCTTTTGTAAATGTTTCTCCAATTTCTCTAAGCATTTTCACTGATTGAGGGTGAAGCATCATAAAAATATCCACGCCGCAAAGCATCAGCGTTAGCCCGGTTACAATTTCCCAGATTGGTCCCCGGTAATCTGTTGGTCCCCATTCCTCTTTTTTCATCCATGCTTCACGAGATCCCCATGCATTAGTTGTTCCAGAAGACATAGGCATCTGTAAATCTGTATCTCCCTTAAGTGCGGCCAGTCTTGTTCTGGTTATAACATCTATTGAAAATTCAATACCATAACCAAGTGCACATGTTGTTGGGTCCATTACGATGTCATTTTGGGTTAATCCTTCCTTCATAAGGTACTTGTTAAGTGTTTTCTGCATGTTTATATCAGTGATCGCCCATGAAAGAACAGCGTGATTGTAATCTACTGCTGCTTTTGCAACTTTTCTGTAGTCAAGGTCAAGGTTAGCTGATGCAAGAAGACATCTTTCATCTTCTGCAGCTGCAGCAGCTGCTTCAAGCACGATCGGATCCTTTTGAGGGTCCCCTGAAGCACCTATTACAAGAGGCACATCTACAGCCTGCAGTACTTCTTCAATATCTGCTGCAGCTTCCCTTGGAGTTTTATCCATGACCTTTGGACCTGTTCCAATAAGGTGTATTGTCACCATGTTTGCACCAAATTTTTTAACCGCCTTTTTAGCCCAATCTCCAGGGTGCTCCATCACATCTTCAAAATGCTCTCTTATTGGTCTTGGTAGTCCAGGCATCGGAATATCAAAAACATCGAAAGTTACAACTGGAGGATTTGGTTGCGGTTCTTCAAATCGGTATAGTGCTTTCTGTCCCCCTAAAAATACTGGTTTTCTTGAACCAGCGCCGAGTTGAACTTCTGCTACTTCACCCTGGTAATCATGAATTGGAGGCTTAAATTCTTCAGCCACTATTGCTTCTTTGACAATCTCAGCCTGTTGAACCTGCTTTTGGACCTGCCCGACAACTTGCTGGACTGCAGGCATTAAATGCAGTTCAAGTTCTTCAAAATCCATTCTAAACTCATTTAATTCTATAGTATCTGTGTTTTCAAGCAGTTTAAGAAGTTGTGCTATTTTATCCATTTACCCACATCCTTTATCCATATAATTCTAAAAATCATCACTTTAAATTCAAATCTTTTATTATCTTTGATATAGCAGTACCTGCACTGGAATCATCTGGAAGATTAATTAAAGGTTTTCCTTCTAAATCATATTTGGAAACAATTTCGTCTTCATATACTGTTCCAATAACATTTAATCCTGTTTCGCTTACTTTTTTAAGTATTTCATCTTCTTTTCCTGGTTTAACCCTGTTTACAATTAGATATGATTCATCAAAACTTATATCCAGTTCTTTTGAAAGCTCTCCAATTCTTTGCGCTGTTAAAATACCTCTTTTTGACGTGTCTGTAACTACAAGCATGATATCAACATTTTGAGTAGTTCTTCTGCTTAAATGTTCAAGGCCTGCCTCTGTATCGATCACTATGAGGTCATAGTTTGATGAAAGTGTTTCGATGATTTTTCGAAGCATGTTATTTACAGCACAGTAGCATCCACTTCCTTCAGGTCTTCCCATTACCAGAAGGTCAAATTCAGGAGTTTCAATTACAGATCCCATGATTTTATAATCAAGTATGTCCCATTTATTTGCTTCTTGTGGGATATTACCTGCGGCGGTGTCTTTTTTGAGTTCTTCCCGGACATCACCAACTGTACGCTCTACCTCTATTCCCAGGGCTTCTGGCAGGTTGGAGTCAGGATCTGCATCTATTGCCAGTATATCTTTATTGCTCCCAGTTAAATATTTGATTAAAAGAGAGGATATAAGTGTTTTTCCTGTTCCTCCTTTTCCGCTTACTGCTATTATCACCAATCTACCCCTTTTATTTTTTCCTGATTATTACCTTTTCAGCGTAGATTTTTGCGTTTTTAAGTATAATTTTTACTCCGCCGCCTGCAGGCATTGAAAGTTCTGGAGCATAAGCAACTTGAGCTGAGGGAGCGCCGACCATTCGACCTTCATCTGAAACTTCTTCAACTGTCTCGGATTCTACTACTTCCTCTTTTACCTGCTGTAATCTTTCCATTACTGGATGCTCATGTTCTCTTAAGAACTTTCTGATTTCTTTAATGCTTCCTGCATCTTCTTCAGTTGGAATCTTCCCTATTAAGTCTTCGGGAATGAATTCAGTAAGGGAATCTTTTATTTCCTTCGGCATCCATATTACTCTCCCGTAACCGCCGTCTGCCTGTAAAAATTTAGGAGATCTCATATATCCCATACTGAGGCCTGTAAATCCTTCTATCTGTTTTCCACCAGAACATTGACCAGCCATTGCTGAAAATGGAATTCCAAGTGGAGTTTCTCCTCTAAAGTCACGATCTACAATCCCTATTCCATCAAGTTCAGGTATATAAAACGCTACAGCTTCAAAACATCCGCATGATGTGTGTGGATATTCAAATACACTGTGCAAATATACTCTATCGACCATACCCTGTGATCTATCTGATACCATGGCATTTACGTCGCTGTATTCTCCTTTTTCTGTATCTAAAACTTCACCTTTTGTTACTTCAAATATTGGCCCTTCTGGATCCATTTTAGCTGCTGCTCTGCAGTCAAACCAGTTTATAGCCCCACATAGGGCTGTTCTATCAGGTGTAACCACACAAACATGGCTTGGTGCAAACGATTGACACATTACACAGCCATAAAACACATCAACGTCTTCATCACTTAGTTCCCTTGCTTTTGCATCACGAACATCATATGCTGCTCTTGCTGTTTCAATGAATGATTCTACATCACTTTCTTCTGTAAATACACTTACAGCTATCTTTTCTATTATGGGGAACTCTTCTTTAAGGAGAATTGAAAGTGCCTTTGCAAGGTGTTCAAGCTTAAAACCTGCTTCAACAGCCTCTTTACTTACACGGCACCATATCTGGTCTCTCTGGTTTAGGTGCATAAATCCCTTTACATAGTTACAGAGTTCATGTACCCGTCTCTCTATAACTCCTTCAAGCTCTTTTTCCAGTTTCTCTCCTTGAATTTGTATAAATATTCCAAAGGGATGTATTTCACCTTCAGACATTTCAGATAACTCTGGCCCTACTACTTCTAATACTCGGTCTTCAATGTCTTCAGCTACTTGTACAAGCTCTGCGCCAGAAGATTTTGGCCCCGCAAGTTCAACAAACATGTTCGCTGATCTTATACGTTCTCCTTCATGCATTGGACTAACATCAACAGGTATATCATCAAACATTAAATTTCCTCCAGATCATGATTCTATTAATATTTCATTTAAGTCTTTTTTCTCTTAATTTTTCAGGATATTTAAACCATTCCCTATTTTCTGCAAATGATGCATCTATCTGATGAAAAAAGTTCAGGTCTTTGCACCACAATTATCACCAAATTATTAATGATTTATAATGATATTTTAAAATGTGGGCCTTACATTATATAAAGTTTATTATAAAAATTTTGAAAATACGTGATTTATAAGTAATGAACTTTATTTTCACTAAATCACATTCCCATTTTATGCATCTTTTTAAGAAGGAGTTATTACAATTTTCAATGAAAACAGGCCTTTAATATTACTTTTTTATTACAATTTTTTAAAAAATCAGGCTTTTAGTAATACTTACGAAAAGGTTTATATTATAAAAAATAGTAAGTTCTTTTTATAAAATAAAGGAGGATTTAAAGAATGCATATACCAGATGGTTTAGTTCCATTTCCACAATGGTTAGTTTATTATGCTATATCGTTTATTGCTTTAATTTTAGCCCTAAGATGGGCAAGAAATAATCTTGATGAAAGGTTTATTCCATTATTAGCTGTTTTATCTGCAGGTATTTTCGCTATACAGGCTATGAATATTCCCATTCCCTTTGGAACAAGCGGACATATGATGGGAGCAGCTTTAGTGGCAATTATATTCGGCAGTCCATGGGCAGCAGTTCTTGTTTTATCAATAGTATTGATACTTCAAGGATTACTGGCAGGAGATGGGGGAATAACTGCCTTAGGCGTGAATATATTCAACATGGGAGTTGTAGGGGGATTTGCAGGATACTATGGATACAAATCACTTAAAAAGGTTAATAAAAAGTTTGCAGTATTTATTGCAGGATGGGCATCAATATTTATAGCTGCAATTGCTGCTGCATTTGAACTTACAGTAGCTGGTGCTTTCCCCCTTGACCTGGGTCTTTTCTATATGGGAGGATTCCATGCAATAATTGGGATTATTGAAGGTGCAATTACCTTAGCTGTGGTCTTATCCATACAGAATGTGAGGCCTGATCTATTCTCACTGGAAAGCAAAGGTGGGGTGCCCTCAAAATGAGTCCTGAAAACAAAAAGTTTCTATTGGGTGGACTTGCAATCGTCATACTAATAGCGGTTCTTGCACCATTTTTAGCATCTTCTAATCCAGATGGTTTAGACAGCACCATAGAAAAAGTGATGGAGCATCACCAGACAGATCCCCTTTTGGAATCACCTTTCCCAGACTACACCATTCCTGCTCTTGGTGAAGAAAATCCTGCAGGTGGAGTGATATCTCTGGTTCTTGGAACTTTACTTGTTCTTGGAATTGCATTTGGTCTGGGTAAGGTTCTTAAAAAGAAAGATGAGGGAAGTACATGATTCTTTCTTTATTTTATGATTGGTTGAGGGGAATAAATAATGAATATTTCAAGCATTGAAATGCAGACAAGGAAATCAAGCACGCTACATTCATTAGATGGCAGGATAAAAATTATTTCATGCATGTTAATTATTGTGTATGCAGTATACACAACCGCTGTAATTGCGTTATCAGTGATGGAACTTTATCTGATAGCGTTAATACTGATGTCTCATATTTCTTTAAGCTATGCCTTTAAAAGGATAGTACTGATTTTGCCGTTTGGAGGAGTAATTGCACTATTTCAACTTTTTATCAAAGATGGAACAGTATTATACATGTTACCGTTTGGAATAGAGATCACACAGCAGGGTTTAGATTTTGGTTTACTACTCTTTTCACGAATAATTATTTGTATTACTGCAATTGTGCTCCTTTCATCTGTAACTCCAATGCAGGAACTTATTAATTCTGCACGTAAACTTGGTGTACCCCGTGAATTTTCAATGCTTCTAAGTTTAACATTGAGATATCTTTTCTTCTTCTACGAAGAGTTAAGACGTATACACAATGCTCAAAAAACAAGATGTTTTGACATAAGAAGTAAAAAGACTGCTTATATGTGGAGATTAAGGAAGGTAGGTGAAACTATAGGTATGATGTTCCTTAGATCTTATGAACAGGGCGAAAAAGTATATTTCAGCATGTTAAGCAGAGGATACTCTGAAAATTCTAATTTATACAAAGATAATGAAAAATTAGATTTGAAAGATTATACATTTATTGCAATCACCATATTATTCATAGTGGGGCTGGAAATTACACGTTATGTTATTTAAATTTATAGTTGAGGCTCCAGCCTTTTAATCATGAACGCCATGAATCCAACAATCATAGGAAACAGGAATAAATACAGTACTAAAAGAAGCATTGGAGGAATCACAGGCCCCATAACAGTTGATGCTGCAATTAGCATGATCATGAAAATTACAGGTCCTAAAATAGCAACGAACATATATATCATGGTGAATGAATTCAATTTCTGGGCATAATCTTTTAGCTTCATCCTCATTTCATAAGCAGTATCTTCTGCTATAACGTTTAATGTCCGTGAAAGGTCTCCTCCACTGGATAGAGTTCTTGTTATCTGATAAATTGCTCTTTTTAGACCTTCTGAATTTATACGTTCACTCATATCAACCAGAGCATTTTCTGTTGTTTCCCCATATCGTATCTCTTCTAAGGTACGTGCAAATTCCTCAGAAAGCGGGCCGTATCCAGATAAAGCCACTGATCTCATACTTTCATGAAGTCCAAGACCTGCTCTAAGTTCTGTTGCCATCTGCCTTAAAGCAAACGGCAGCTCTCTTGAAGCTTCTGATGAACGTTTTCCGCTTTGAAGTTTTGGTAAGAAAACAATTATACCTGCCATAAACAGTATGAGCATTCCAAAAATCAGGCCAGTTTCAATTCCAAAACCCATACCTACCATTAAAACCATTACAACTACAAATGAAACTGCACCCATACCCATAATCAGTTTAGGGTCTAAACTTTCTTTTTCCTCTTCTTTAAGGATTTCTTCAAGTGCAGCTTTGTGATACACATCCATTTTAGCCTTTTCTTCCTTAGATTTATCTTTTTTCTCGTATTTTTTGTCGATGAGTTCTTTAAACATTTGAATCTCATCTTTATCCATCTGCATTCTTTCTATGACTCGTGGTGATGTTTTTTGAGGTGCAAATCTCTTGCTTCCAGATCTTGAAATAGATTTCATGTTACCAAGCTTGCCTACAGGAGATTTAAGGTTACTCAATTTATTTACAGGCTTTTGAACCCCTTCCCCTACCTTTTTACTTGAATCAATTGTTACTCCGCCAATCATGTTAAAAAGTCTTTTCAGGCTGTCAAATACCATTTTATCACCACATTATGAAAATTATAATATTTTCTCTAAAACCTCATCCTGGTCTCTATAGTATTCATGTATCCATTTACCGACTTCACCAATCGATCTGATGTTGTTATCAGCCATGTACTCTAATACCAGTCTTCTTTTTTCTATTTCTTCTTCAATCTCTGTAATACTCATCCCTCTAAGTTCGGCCATTTTCCGGAGGGTTTGACTGGCAATTCCAACATATTCAACTTTATCAACAACATTATTCCATTCAAATACTCTGTTTAGCTGAACATTACCTTCTTCCATACCTACAATTTCTGCAACCTCGGTGATTCTCCTTATAGACCCTCCTTCAGGTCTGTACATTCTGTTCTGCATTATTATAAAGTCCAGTGCAGGGATCATAATGCTTGGAACATTCATTGGAGGATTTATAAGCCTGGTGATAGTTTCTCTTGCAGTGTTGGAGTGAAGCGTACCAAATCCAGAGTGTCCGGTGTTTAAAGCTGTAAAAAGAGTTATTGCTTCTCTTCCCCTTACCTCACCTACAATTACACGATCTGGCCTCTGTCTGAGGGAATTTTTAACTAAGGTGTCCATGTCCAGTTCTCCCTTTCCTTCAATGTTTGGAGGGCGAGTTTCCATACGCAAAACATGATTGTGGGGAAGCTGCAGCTCTAAAGTATCTTCTATGGTAATTATTCGCTCACGCGGAGGTGTAAATGATGTTACAGTATTCAGAGTTGTGGTTTTACCTGAACCAGTACCTCCTGCTATAATAGCATTGCATGGTTTAACTCCAAGGCCGTCTACACATACCCATAAAAATCCTGCTAAGTGAGGTGAAAGTGTTTTAAAATTAATTAAATCAATTACAGTAAGTGGATCTTTACGGAATTTACGTATTGTTAATGTTGATCCATCTGCAGATACGGGGGGGATAGTAGCATTTACCCTTGAACCATCAGCCAGTCTGGCATCCAGAATAGGTGTTTGCTGGTCTATCCTACGGTTTACCTGTCTTGCAATTACATCTATAATTGCTTTTACATCTGAGTCTTCGTCAAAAACAACATTTGTCTGCATCATCCCAATTTTTCTGTGATAAACAAAAACAGGCCTGTCGGTACCTATGACCATTATTTCTTCCAGATCATCATCCTTAATCATAGGGTCAAGTTGTGCATATCCAAGCATTTCCTGAGAAATTTGTGTAGCAAGCTTATCAGTATCTCTAACGCCCTTCATTTTCAGGAATTCTTTAACTTCCTCAATAAAAGAGCTTTCATCAATTTTAAAGTTTTCACCCTGGGAAACAGCAACATCAACAAGTTTTTCACGTATTTCATTGAGTAATTGTCTTTCACGTCCCGTGAATTTAGGTACGTTAACATTGTAAGAAGGGATCATGCCATCTTCAACAATTTCTGCCTTTATTCCTCCGGTCATCTTCTTTATCTTTTTAGGCTGTCTTTTGGGTTTAGTTATAACCTTTTCCACTGCAGGTTCCCTTCCCATAATAGAGTCCAGCATGTATCCATCTTCATTATCATCAAAAAATAATGACCTTTCTTTTTTACGTTTAATTTCACGGGGAAGATATGATTCAGATGATTCATGTTCTTCTACTTTGCTTCTACGATAATAAGAATTTAATTGCAAATCTTCTTCAGCTTCCAATTCTGGAACATATTTAGACTTTTCAACCGGTTTTTCATAGGTTTTTTCTTCTGATGGTTCTTCATCTTCCTTGTCTACATCACCAGACCCGAATTCTCCTAAAAGATCCCTGAGTATTTCTTTACGCTTATTTTTCATCTAACTCACTTAATGCATGGCTGCATATTTATATCACAACATCCCATATTTAAGCATATGGAAATTAAATGCAGGTGTGGGAGTACTTGTATAAAGCCAGCATCCGCAGTCTTGAAGGAAATTGAATTATTTTACAGTCCATGTGCTGAATGTGAACTCCTGAAATTAAGGAAATTTTCCCCATTAAAACATCAATTGAACCTCAATAAAATAGATGCCGGTTTTGGAAGCTGTAATTGTGGTAAAAGACATCTTGACGTAGTTATTGCCCATTTATTAAAAATAATGATTGAAGAAGGAGTAAAAGATGAAAAATCCAGTCTTAGAAATACCTGCACCCCCCTTATAACTCCTGCTTTTCCACTTGATTCTGCACCATACTTACCTGAAAATTCCATGGTAATACTGTCTGATGAAGTGACCAAAGAGTGTGCTCAAAGAATATTAAATGAAATCAGAGAAGTTAAAGGAGTACTTAAAGGAGACTTAAGAGAAACTGTAGGTATAAAAGACGTTAATTATAATCCTAATGTATATGAACTCCTTGCAGGATGCGATATTCGGTGTGATATTGTTCAAACACCATATGGAGCATTATGTATCCACAAATATCAGGGTAAAGTACATATAGAATTTCCTAAAGTCAAATCACCTAAAATTGAAATTCTTCAGAAAGTTCTGGATAAATATGATGACCCTTCTGTTCTTGACTGCACCTGTGGCCCTGGAACACTTGGTATTACCTGCCTTAAAGCCGGAGCACGAAGCGTTGTTTTTAATGACCTCTGGCTTCCAGCAGTAAGAATGGCAGCGATAAATATTGAGGCTAACGGATTTCCTGTGGACTTCTGGAACCCAAAAAGAGATGTTGTGGCAGGAGGTAAGAATTTTAAAGCTTATTCTCTGGATATAAGAGAATTAGAAGAACTTTTAGATGAAAAATTTGATATATGTATTGTTGACACCTTTCCAGATGTGGATACAACTGATTTTGTGAAAGCTGCAGGTAACCTGGGTAAAAAAGTTGTTGTTATATAACCATTTAAAGCAAAAATATATTAATAATTAGTAAAGAGGAGTTTTATGAGCATAGAAATTAGCAGCAGATTATTTGATGGTCCCCATCCTATTAAAGAATGGAATCCACTGAGTTTTCCTGCAATCTACGCTATCATGACGAGACCAGATCCTGAAAATAATCCGGAGGGGTATCAAATAATATATTTATGTGAATCTAACGAGTTATCTGAAAAAGAATCCTATCTTAGCCACCCAAAATACGAATGCTGGTTTAAAGAAGCTGGTTTTAGAAGTAATATTTTTATAGGTGCCCATGTAATGCCCAATTCAACCTCTGAAGAAAGAGAGAAATTAAAAAATGCACTCATAAGGGTTCATAAGCCATTATGTAATGATTCAAAGTAATAATATTCGAGATTCGTACAAAACAGGAGGATATATTAATTATTTAAAGAATTGGAGAATGCAACCAGCACCAGGTAACTTTGTCCCAATATATAAATAATATTAAATAAAAATAACAGTGTAAATTTATAATTTTTTCAGGCATGAAAAAAAAAGGTGAAAATATGCTTTCAGAGTATGTGGTAAGAGATGTAATGAGTAGAGGAGTTTATACGGCAATGTTAGACGACTCTTTAGAGGATATAATTAAATTAATGGATAATAATAAGATTTCATCTGTGGTTGTGGTGGATGAAAACGGTACATACTGGGGAATAATAACAGACATAGATGTGCTGAAACATTACACAGAAAACATGGATGACTTAAAAGCTGAAGATATAATGGTAACAGATACAATCACTGTAAATCCAGTTACTCCACTTGAGAAGGCAGGTTTAATTATGGTGGAGCATAGGATACACCATCTTTATGTGGTTAGTGAGCTCAGGAAGCAAAAAATTGTTGGAGTAATAAGTTCAAAGGATATAATTAAATTTATGTCCCGAGTTTAAAGTAAAAACATACATTTTGGTGATTTTGAGGACTTAAAGAGCGGATTTTACATTAAAGATGATTCTGTTTATGGTGCTTCTAAAATCGTTGGAAGGCGTGCTGACTCAGCCTGAAAAATTCTAATTTTTAGGATTTTACCTGTTTTTTATCTAAACACCTGAGAGGGGAAATTATATATACCATATTAAAGGAATATAATAATGACTCAAAAAATGAGGCCAAAAAATGACACATGAAAGACATAGAAAAAGAAGTATTTTAGACAGGAAAGGTTTGATTGAAAGAATGCTGGAAGACACTTCCAGGACAATAGACGCAATAAAAACTGATCTGGAAAAGTCTGTTGTTGACTACACCTTTGTTCCAGGTAAGGACATAATTGAAACTGATGATGACGTTATCGTTCACGTTGATTTACCCGGAATCAAAAAAGAAGATATCGAGCTAAGGATAACTGAAACCAAGCTTAAAGTCAAGGCCGATTTCGATATCGAGCTTGAAATGGAACAGGGAAGATACATAACGCTTCATGACAGGAAATCTGGTGTAATAAGGAGAACTGTGAGGTTCCCTAAAAAGATCATAGCTGATGATGCAGAAGCAACCTTTAAAAATGGCGTTTTAACTGTTAGGGCGCCAAAGCTTGAGAAAGAGGAAAGCTTCAAGCTGGAAATCAAATAAAACTTTCCAAAATAATTCTTTCCAAAATAATTCATTTTTTTTAGATGTTTACCCCTATTCATGGAATATTTGAGAACTGAATTTATAAATCTTAACGTCAGGATAAATCCAGCAATCAGCAGTGAGCCCTGCTTTCACACATGTATTGTACAGAAATTCTTCAACATTCCATCCCCATTCTACAGCAACCTGGGGTAACAAAAGACCTTTGTAAGGTCCTCTTTCTATAATAAGTCCGTCTTCACCTATTTTAATTTTGTCCATGTATTCTTCAGGCTTTTTAACTTCTATAAGTTCTGGTTTTGTAAGCACGCTAACTTCTACTTCAAGATCATCAAGCTCGCTTGCTTTTACCGGTGAAAACCGCGGATCGTTAACTGCTGCAGAAATAGCAACATCTATTACAGCATTAACAAGAGGTTCTATGGGTTCACAATATCCAATACATCCTCTAAGCAGACCATTTTTGCTTAAAGTAACAAATACTCCCATTTCTTCCTTTAAAGTATCAGGCGTGTCTTCAGGAACTTCTAATTTTTTTCTTTCATTAATAAAAGCTTCAATGACATTTTTTGCAAGTTTTACCAGAAATTTACCCTCTTCTTCTGACAGCATTAACCTTATCCTCCAATTTTACATTACTCCACCGACTGTAGCCTCACTGACTCTTATATGAGGTCCCCCGTCTCCAACTGGAGCTGTTTGACCACCTTTACCACAAAATCCAATGCTCATTTTAAAGTCGCTTCCTACAGCGTCCACATGATTCAGGATTTCAAGAATATTCCCTGATAACGAAACATCCCTTAATGGTACTTTTATCTCTCCATTTTCTATCATGAATGATTCTGCAGCGTTGAACTGGAATATACCTTTTCCAGTATCTACCTGTCCACCTCTGGATCCTTTAAGATAAATTCCATTGTTCATATTTTCAATCAGCTCTTCAAATTTCAAATCTCCAGGTTTAAGATAGGTATTGCTCATTCTGACAATTGGCTGATCCCCTACTCTGGATCTGGCATTTCCAGATGAAGATATTCCAAGTTTTGCTGCAGTCTCCCTTGAACTTAAAAGAGATACTAATTTACCTTTTTCAACCAGAACGTTTTTTGATGTCTTCACGCCTTCAGCATCATATGCATAATATCCAAAAGCATCCATACTTGCATCATCAATAATAGTTACAAGATTTGACCCTATATAAGTATTCATTTTATCTTTAAGTATGGAATCGTTTTGTAAAATTAGATCAGCTTCAGATGCGTGGCCTAAAGCTTCATGAATAAACACTCCTGTAAGTTCAGGATCCATTACCACTGGAAACTTTCCTGAAGGTGGAGAACTCGCACTTAAAAGTCTAACTGCTTTATCTGCTGCTTTCCTTCCAAATTTTTCAATATCTTCTTTTTGAAGGACCTCAAAGCCACGTGCTCCCCCGGTGCTGCCATGTCCAAATTGAATGATGTTTCTATCAGCAGCCACTGCATTTAGAAACATTCCTACCCTTGATTCCTCGCTAATAATTGAAGCACCTTCAGTGCTTAAAAATGCTCCTGTTCCTTCTGCATCAACGTAACTTACAGTAGTGCTCACAATTTTATCAATTGTTGCTGCATGATTTGCTTCAGTCATGATTTCCTTTTTATCTTCGATGGAAACATCAGAGGGGATAATCTTAGCCCTTGATTTAACCTTATCTACATTAGGTTCAATATCAGCAAGTTCTACGTCACTTTTAAGTGATTTTACCAGTTTTAAAGCAGTTTCAACCATTTCGTCCATCCTGGAAATCTGAGTTGTGAATGCAGATCCCCATGCACCGTTTTTCAGTATTCTGATGGCACTTCCAAAATCAGACCCTGACCTGATTTCCTGGATCTTTCCGTCTTTCATTATGATAGATGTATTTTGACTGTCGCTTACTCTTATATCTGCATAATCTGTCTTTTTTTCTATTTTTGTTAGTATTGATTGAAACAGGTCAAGATCAATTTGATTTGTCATAAGTATCTCCCTTTTTACTCCATATTAATCACTATAATAATCTTAGCCTTTGAAATAGAATTTTACCTTTGAATTCTTTTATATTTATATGATCCTAATACAATATATGTTTAGATTTTTCCATTGGAAATATTTAATTTTGAAATCTGCGCCGGAAGTGATTAAATGAAGACAATTAAAGAGATTAATCAAAAAATCAGGGATGGGAATGCTGTTGTCTTAACTGCTGCAGAAATGACACAGTATGTTGAAGAAAATGGATTAAAAAAATCAGCAGAGGAAGTAGACGTTGTAACGACAGGTACTTTTGGTGCTATGTGTTCTTCAGGTGCATTTTTGAATTTTGGTCATTCTGATCCTCCAGTAAAAATGAATAGGACATTTTTAAACAGTGTTGAAGCATATTCTGGCCTTGCTGCTGTGGATGCGTATATAGGAGCAACTCAGCTTAATAAAAACCCACAAATAGGGATGGATTATGGGGGAGCACATCTAATTGAAGACATTATAAAAGGAAAAGAAATTGAATTAGTTGTAGAAGCTTATGGAACTGACTGTTATCCTACAATGGAAATAGAGACCATTATTGATATTGAAAGTTTAAACTATGCAACTATGGTTAATCCAAGAAACTGTTATCAAAACTATGCTGTTGCCACAAATTCAACAGATGAAACTTTATACACCTATATGGGAACTTTATTGCCGAACTATGGCAATATAAATTATTCAAGTGCTGGACAGTTAAGTCCATTAATTAATGATCCCTATTTTGAGACAATGGGAATGGGAACAAGGATATTCCTATGTGGAGGGGAAGGATATATCATTGGAGAAGGAACACAACACTCTACTGG
This sequence comes from Methanobacterium sp., assembly GCA_039666455.1. Classification (NCBI taxonomy): domain Archaea; kingdom Methanobacteriati; phylum Methanobacteriota; class Methanobacteria; order Methanobacteriales; family Methanobacteriaceae; genus Methanobacterium; species Methanobacterium sp. The sequence continues at coordinate 24,144 of JAVSLW010000032.1, forward strand.
AGTTGAACGGCGAAATGGAGTTCCTGTTGGTCCTGCTGGAACATTGATGCTCATGGGGGACATGAAAAAAATGAGCAGCGACTTTGTTAGAGGAGCTACCATGCAAAAATACGGCCCTACACTGTATGTTGGAGCTGGAATCCCTATTCCGATCCTTAACGAGAGAATAGCTAAAAGAACTGCCATAAGCGATGAAGATATAACCTGCAGAATTTTTGATTATGGAATCCCAAGACGCAGCCGTCCAGTTTTAAAAGAAACTAATTACAAAGAGTTAAAAACAGGAAAAATCGAAATTAACGGCATTGAAATTAAAACATCTCCATTATCTTCCTATAAAAAGGCTGAAGAAGTTGCCTGTGAACTTAAAGAATGGATAAGTAGGGGAAAATTCTTCCTTACAGAGCCAGTTAATCATATACCCTCTAAAGGATACACAGTTAAACCTCTTGAAATTAAGAAACCTTCAATCCTTGTAAAAAATATTGAGAGTAAGCCTGTGATAATAGCTCACCCTACAGATGAAATAGGTGATGTTGCCAGAAAATTAGTGGAAAATAACATTAACCATCTGCCTGTTGTAGATACTGATAGTAAACTCATGGGCATTGTAACATCATGGGACATAGCAAATGCCATTGCCAGAGGAAAGGCAAAATTAAAGGATGTTATGACAAAAAGGGTAATAATTGCAAGAGAAGATGAACCTGTGGATGTTGTAGCACGTAGAATTGATAAATATGAGATTTCTGGACTTCCAATTGTCGATAAGGACAATAAAGTAAAAGGGATGATTACTGCAGAAGATATTTCTCGGTTAATTGGTGAAAGTGCAAAAAATAATGATGGGGTGTAAGTATGAAAGCATGGTTAACGTTTTCACCAGATATAGTCAATAAATCAATAATTTCAGATGCAATGAGAAGATATAACATTACATTTAACATATTGAGGGCAAATATAACTCCAAAAGGTGGTAAAGCACTTATTGAACTTGAAGGAGAAAATATAGATGAGAGTATTGAATATATGGAACATCAGGGAATACAGGTAGACCCAATTAAAAAGGTCTTAAAAAGAGATGAAGAAAAATGTGTAGATTGTGGTGCATGTGTTTCTTTGTGTCCTGTTAAGGCAATTTGCATAAAAGATGACTGGAGTATTGGAATAGATAATGAATCATGTATTGGATGTGGATTCTGCACTGGTTCCTGCCCTATGAAGGCCCTGACCATTGTTGAATAAAAAATATTTTTTAAATTTCTCTGATTCTGGCATCTTCACACACTGATTTGCTCGAAATTTCGAAACAGAGTTATTTGAGCATGTTAATACACAATTAGTCACTGGTTATAAGCATTAATACCCTTTTAGATATAGTATCTGCCCTTTCCGTACTCATTATGGGATATAAGGGCTTAATATTATCTATTAATGTTACTCTACTCTCTGAAAGATACCGAGCAGGCTCATTTATCCCTCTAAACTCGTGCGATGAGAAATCATCATCATGTGCTCTTGGTAAATAAGATCGATCTGTTAATATTACATCGGGAGACACGTTAACATAGATTATTCCTCTTAAATCCCGGGCATATTCATATAAATACCCTTTATCTGCTTTTCCATTTGTTTCAGGGCCACTAATACCATCAGTTAGGTCTTTTATGGTCCCTGCACAATTATAGTTGATTATAACAATAGCACTGTCTTTTGGAGCATTTTTCACTGATCTTGGTACCTGGTTGGGATTAGGGGCGTTGTGATCTATTATAACATTGATCCCATTCTTCTTTAAATTAGAAGCTACTCTTTTTAAGAATCTCATGTCAGCATTTTTGCTAATTACGTTATCTGATGTTAAATAAACTGTTTTTGTACCGTTTAAATTCCATGCTGTCCCTGAAGGATCATTTGATTTGTTTAAGCTATAAGTAGTAACATTTTCTGTAACATTATCTGGCGCAGCCTGAACAGCTTTATGATGGTTATTATTATCAGATACATTTTTATCCTTAAAAATTCCAGAATCATCATCTTTCATTTTTGAGTATAGATATTTGAAATCAAAGCCAACAAAAATCTTTGATTTTTGTTGCGCCAAATCGAAGATTTGACAGATTTCAGATGTTTCATCTATTGCTTCCATATACGGGAAGTTTTTATTATATTGTAAATTAGAGTTTAAACTATGATTTGTTTCATTTACTGACGTGTTTAATGCTATGCTCCCTCCAATTGTAGTTATTAAAAAAATTACAACTGGAAGAAGCAGTAGCAAATGCTTGTCATCATCATCTTCTATCATCCTTTTACATCCTCCTGAAAAAAACTGTTATCTAATTTTTGTTAAGTATTAACCCTTCTTATTAATACTTAATTGTAATATTTTGCACAAACAAGCATATAAATTTATCTACTTAGTTGCGCTCCATTAAGTTTATAAGGGATAATTTCGGACTTAAATTCAAAAATAAACCTTAATATATCGAATTTAAAAAGAGGAAAATTAGCCTTTTATTCTATTATTCAAATTGTAACAACTAAATTTAAAACAAAATAAGGGCCATCACCCATTTTAAATAAACTCAATTATTTGTTGGTAAACGTCGTAATAAAGCATTTTAATGGATTATAAAGTTTTCGAAATTATAAATATAATTCTCAATATTTGATTACAGAATTTTTTTAAAAATTTAAAAAAATAATATTTTATTACATTTTAAGAAATTTAAAAATAGAATATTTCAAAATTTAGAAAAAATAAGGATAAAAAAAGAAAAAATAGAATATATTACAAACCAAATGATTTCATAAGAAGCTCAGTGTTTACATATCCTTCTCTAAATACTTTTCCAGTCCTTAAATCATTAATAACAACTTCAGCAGGTGCAAACATTCCTTTATCAATTTTGTAAAAATCATATTCCGCTTCTTTGAACACGTCGTAGAATGGTTTTCCATAACCTGCAGATGCAGATGATGGTAACTGTTCAGCTAAAGCCTTTAAATCGTCTCCTTCTTCAGATTGGATGTAGTAATAAGTCCTACCTCCGAATAAAACAGCATCATTTGTTTTACCCATTGCTTTAAGTCCGTCAGGGTCAACAGGAGCTATTGGAGCAATTCCTGCCGCAAACTTAACTTTTTTAACGTCAAAGTGGAGTGCTTCAAGCATCTTGTAGGTACCATTTTCCACAACTCTCCCTGCTATTTGAATTGAACCAACAATGGATGATGTTGGAGCAACAAGAACAGTAACGTTTTCTGGTAAGACACCGCATTCTTTTGCAATAGTATCGGTAACGTCAGCACCAGGTAATTTGTCAGCTTCAAGTGTAAGGATTGCAACATCTGCCTCATCTTTATACCCGATCTCTTTATATGTTTCAGCTGGTTTTAAAGCTAATGCTCTTGCCGGACCAGAACCAAGGGCAAAGAAATCCCCAACACTTACAGACCAGCCTGCTTTTTGCGCTCCAAGTGTTGATATTGCCGGAGAATCAGTTTTAATCTTAACAGAGGGTAATGCAAACTTTTCTGAGAGGTCGCCAGGGATTGAAATTCCAACTTCAGCGAGCCCTCCAAGACATACCTTGGTGTAAAGTTCACCTGCTTTTAAGCTTCCAGACACGTTTACACCAGCATCGATTACTGTTGAACCATTTTCAAGTTTTTCAACCATTAAATTTAATTCGGCTGAGTTTTCTATCATTAAGTCTACTGTTTTTTTGGCTTCTAAATTGATACTTACCATTATTTCACCTCAAAAATCATTTAAAATCTTTCAAAACCGGTGGTTTTTGAAGGATTCACAAATTTCTCACATCTTCGAATCTGTGCATTTTTCAACCTGAAATAATCTTTCTTAGATACGATCATTATATGGGGTTTAAGATTTATCTCTTAATTAATTTACTATTTAATTTTTTATACAATGTGCGAAAAATCATGTAAATTTGAAAAATTAATTATTCTATATCTTCAAATTTAACCCTGAATTTTATAAGGTCTTCTATGATTGCACTGATATTTGAAATAGGGATTCTTTTTTGCTTAAGGGTATCTCTGTTTCTTATGGTTACTTTATTATCTTCCAGAGAATCATGATCAACGGTTAATGCAAAAGGAACTCCAATTT